>DIEP01000128.1:0-2989 GCA_002418685.1 Ignavibacteria bacterium UBA5771 | reverse complement strand
AATCCCATATTATAAGAATTTGGGGAAGGTGCTCCAATAGGAATTACCTGCCCGCCCACAAAAACAGTTCGACCACCTTGCTGGTTTAATGTCCGCGAATAGCCACCTGAAAATTGAACAGAGGGGAGAAATGAACCGAATGCACTTGTTTTATTAGCTGCTGCTGCTTCAAGCCCTGCGCGATATACAATTAAATCATAGTTGTTTTGTACTGCAATTGTCAAACATTCTTGCAGTGAATATGTCTGAGTATCGAATTTTTGAGAAAAAGAGTAAGACCAAATTGATGATAACGCTAAAATAAATAATAATGTCCGTTTCATATTTCAAGAATGACTGTTTAATAGTTTTTAAATACGTTTTCAAAAAAAGAAAGTTTCAAAGTATTCTTGACGAGTAAATGATGGGTGTGTTTTGTTAAAGCAAGACTTTGTGTTCTTTTGCTAATATTTCAAGCATTTTGCGGGCACGGAAGATTAGTGTTTTAACAGTGCCCAGCGGAATTTCAAGAGTTTCCGCAATTTCAGAATAATTCAAATCATCTTCGAATCTAAGTTTAACAATTTTTTTATAATTATCGGGGAGCATATCAATCAATTTATTTAAATTTTGAATTTTTTCAGAATTTATTAAATTTTCGTCGGGAATAGAGGACCTGTCGGGAATTTGAATATAAAAATCACCTTCATCGTCTTCGTTGGTTGACTTTTCCAATGGGATCATATCAATCCTTTTCTTCCGCAGGAAGTCGATACATGTATTTGAAGAAATTTTGAGAATCCAAGCGGAAAAAGGGTAAATCGGATTATACGATGCGAGATTACTATAAACTTTAATAAATGTTTCCTGCACCAAGTCTTTTGCATCTTCAGGGTCCCGCACCATTTTCCGCAATAAGGAATAAATTAACGAAGAATAACGTTTTTCAATTTTAGAAAATTCGTTTTTGTCCCCATCAAGAATTCGGTTAACAATCTCTCGATCTTCTTTATTTATTTCTTCGTAATTTTTTTTAGCTTTCATTTGCGAAATTTAAGAAAAGATTGCAAAACTTTCAAATCAGAATATTTAATGATTTTCAAAAAATATAATGAAGAAAGGAAAGCAATCAATAAAATTATTCTTTCAAAAAATAGGACGATTAAGTTGCTTTTAGGTAAAAATATATTTATTAAAATAAAAATTCCTGAAATAGCAATGGTTTTAATTACACTCGCCCAATCATATTTAATTGGATAAATTTTCCGAGAAAATAAATAAATAATAACAGCTTCAATCAAATAAGCAATGAAAGTTGCCCATGCACCACCCCAATATGAAAACTTCGGAATTAACAAGAAATTTATACCAATGTTGGCTATTGCAGCTGCACCCACTGCAATCGGTAAATACTGTGTTTTCTTTTCAATCAGAAAACCGGCAGTGAGATTGACAAACACTCCATAAAAGAAATATCCGAGCAGTATTATGGGGACTATATCGAGTCCAATCCAGTAACTTGGATTTACTAATTTACCTCCAATAAAAGGCAATCGAACTACAAAATCAAGCGAGAAAGTCCAAAACAATAGTATCAGCATTGCAGCAATTGTAAATAGCGAAAATATGCGTGAGAAAAGCTCTTTGGCATCCTCATCTTTATAATGATTTAAATAAAAAGGCTTCCAAGCATATTCAAAGACAGACACAAAAAGCATCATCGGAATACCAAGCCGATAATTCACTCCATAAATTGCAACATCGTGGCTACTTGTTAGCAATTTCATAATTGGTCTATCCGCGACTTGTAATATAATCGCAGAAAGACTGGCGGGAACAGTAGGTAAGCCAAATTTAAGCATTTTCTTGATCAACGCAAAATCATAATGGAAGTGCAAATTCCGTATGATTAAAGGTAATAAAATTATCAGAGCGACTGCTGATGAAAGAATTTGGGAAATTATTATTCCCAAAGGTCCATATCTCAAGAACACTACAAAGACAATATTCAAAAGCACATTTATAACTATTGCTAAAAATCGAAGCATCGAAAACTTCATAGCTTGATTTGTTATCCTCAAATATGAAAAAGGAATCAATACAAGCGCATCCATCGCAGGAATAAGAGCAATTAACCTTATTAAAGTTACGCTATTTTCAAGGGAAATAATTGATGAAATTTGCGGAGCAAATAATTCCAAGATAATTGTATTCACTAAGCATAATAGAAGAATCGAAAAATAGGCATTTGAAAATACTTGTTTTGGGTTTTCCGTCTTATATACTTCATAATAGCGAAAGTAAGCAGAATCTATACCATAAGAGTATGCAATATTAATGAACGCAATTATTGAAAAGATATTAATTATTTCGCCAAGTTCATTGGAAGTAAGGTAGTTTGTATAGAGAGGAGTTAACAAAAATGTGAGGAATCTACCTAATACATTGGATATTCCATAGATTAAGATTTCTTTTGATAATTGTCGAATTCTTGATGACCCAGATGACAAAGTAGTAATATATTATTTAAAAAAAAACAAAAATACCAAAAGATTATATTTTGAAAAATTTTAAAAAATAAAAAAAATTGCATTTATTATTATTATGTTTATTATATTTGTAATTATAGAACAATCAAAAAGGAGTTTTGTATGAAGTTAAAACAATCGTTATTGAAAGTCGGAATACTCTTAATCTTACCAATAGGGTTGATGACTCTCTCAAGTTGTTCAAACAAAATCACAGAAGAACAACTAGCCCAGCTACAAGAACTGCGTCGGCAAGAGCGCTCTCTGCAAGATGGTATATCTAACAAGCAGACCGAGCTCAATAAAATTCGCCAGGAAATCAATATGCGAAAGGCAGACTTGACTAATTGTCAGAACGAGTTGAACACGATCAAAACACGTTTATCACAATGGCCTGATATTTGGCCAGATTACAAACCAAACAAATAAAAGGAGGAAAAAATGAAGAAAACAATTCTCTTAATAATTGCAATATTTGCAGC
>DIEP01000123.1:19286-22765 GCA_002418685.1 Ignavibacteria bacterium UBA5771 | reverse complement strand
ATATCTAATCCCGTCGAAGTAAAGCCATCAGCATTATAGCCCATTCGCTTCATAAAATCAATATATTTCTGCACATCTTCTTTGGCTTTTTCTTCCAATTTGGAAATTTCATCGGCGCCTTTGAACACGTCATAATCAATTAAGCCAATTTCAACAAAAACGAAATTTTTGAATGTGTCGCCACCAAAAAGTCTGAATATATTTAAAAGCGAATGCAAGCCAATTCCACTGAAACCATTAACAAGCAATACAGCCGTTCTTTCAGACCTTCCAATTTCTTGTGGCGGATTTTTTGCAGGCAATTTCTCAAATTCAGGCAGATAGTCTTCCAAGAAGAATTTATTCAATTTAATTAAGCTTTTGACTGTTTTATTATATTTATTTTTAATAATAAAGCAGATTGTTACAAGTGCCCCTGTGATAAAAATTGTAATCCATCCTCCTTCATAAAATTTCACGATAATGATTGAAAAAAGGATCGTTCCTGTGAGCAATAGTCCGATGCCATTTATTAAAATTTTCCTTTTCCAATCCTTCGTATTAAATCGCTCGTGCCACCAATGACGCACCATCCCAAGTTGAGAAAGAGAGAAAGTGATAAATACATTAATACTATATAGCACAACCAAAAACCCGACACTTCCTTTGGTTGCAATCAGAATAACTCCCGCAGCCAAAGCCATAAATATAACGCCATTCTGAATGACCAATCTATCGCTTAATGATGCAAAACGAGTTGGCAGCCACCGGTCAATCGCCATTCTTGAAAGAACTTGCGGACCATCGATGAAACCTGTTTGGGCAGCAACAAACAAAATCGCTCCTTCGCTAAATAAAGTCAATATTATAAATATATTTCCAATGACAGGGTTCCAACTCTTTGTCGCCGCCTCAAAAAGCACAGCGTTAATTGTTTTGCCTTCAACAAACTGCACATTGAAAAGCAAATACGATAGCAATAATCCCGCGACCATAAAAGAAAGCGAAACAGCCATATAGAACATTGCATGCTTTGCGGTGCGAGTTTTGGGTTCTCGCATTATTGGCACTGAATTGCTCACTGCTTCTATACCCGTGTAGGTTCCTGCTCCAACGCTATAAGAATGCAAAAGCAAAAACATCACACCAAAGAAACCTAATTGTCCCGTACTTCTATTAAAATCAATAGCAGTATTGCTCACAACTGTTGTGAAATTAAAAGAATGCGTTATAACTGCATATAAAATAATAAAAACATGAGTCAGTAAAAATAGCATAAACACAGGAATCAAGGACATAATTGATTCCTTGACGCCACGTAAGTTCATTATTGTTAAAAGAAATAGTATAATAAGAATGAATTCTAATTTATACTGCAAATATTCTGGAGGTAAAAAACTGAAAATAGCATCCGCACCACTTGCTAATGACACAGAAATTGTTAGCATGTAATCAATTAAGAGTGCAGAACCCGATATCATACCAACTTGCGGACTAAGTAATTTGCTTGCAACAAGGTATCCTCCACCACCTGTGGGAAAAGCTTCAATGATTTGAGAATAGCTAGTGCTTATAATGACAATTGTGATGACAGAAGCCAATGCGATTAATAATGATAAAGAAGTATGATTTTGCAGGGAAAGCCAAACTTCGGAAGGTCCGTAGCAAGATGAAGAAAGCCCATCTGAACCAAGTCCAATCCACGCAAGGAAAGCAAGCAAAGAGATTTTATGGAATTGGCTGGAATCGTGTGGGTCTTTGCTCGAGCCCAGAAGTAGCCGCTTTAATGAAATATTTTTCGTTTATTATCTCAAAATAAATTCACAAAATTAAAGAATTATATTGAATTCCTCATTAAAACGTCTTAACCAATCTACATACACAATTATATAACTAATTTCTTATTATAATATACTTTAGTAGAGATGCAATATATCATTTTTATTACGGTAAGCTTAGGGTTATTACTTTCATCAATTAGCGGCACTTCAGTAGCGGTGGCATTCCCTGCGATTATTGAAAGTTTCCACACATCATTAATCACAGCAGGGTGGGTGTTCACTATTTATCAAATAGCCTCAACGATAGTTATGCCATTGATAGGTAAGTTGAGTGATATAATTGGAAGGAAGCTAACCTTCATACTTTGTTTATTAATGTACATTCTTGGATCATTTCTTTCAGCAATAGCACCGACAATTGAAGTGCTGATTATTGCACGATTTATTCAAGCAATTGGTGGTGGCGGATTTATGCCATCTGCTGTTGGAATTGTTGCTGAGGAATTTCCGGAATCACGTCAAAAAGCTATAGGACTATTCAGTAGCATTTTCCCAATTGGTCAAATATTGGGACCAAACCTTGGGGGATGGCTAGTATCAACACTCGGTTGGAGATCAGTATTTTGGATAAATATTCCGTTTGGGCTGATTGTTCTCATTACTTCTATTTTTATGCTGAGAAAAGATGATAAAGTCGGAGGGAAAATAGATTTCAAGGGAGCGGTCTATATGACAGTTTTCTTGTCCTCGTTGCTTGCATCATTAAGTGTGATTGGCAATACAATCAATGGAGTATCAATTGCAATTGCCTCTAGCCTTCTGATTATATGCATTATTTTCTTTATCCTATTTATAAAGCAAGAAATATCTTCTAAAGAACCAATTCTTGACATTGAAATTTTGAAAAGTCCACCATTTGTTGCTGCAAATATTTATAATTTTATTTATGGAATGGCTATTATTGGTGTTATGTCACTTATACCAACTTTTGCGATGGACGTCTATAATATGAATGTTTTTGAGAGTGGATTTGTCCTCACTCCACGCTCAATTGGGATGATTGTGTCCTCATTTGTAGTAAGTATGTATTTGGAAAAATGGGGCTATAGGTGGCCTATGATTTTCGGATCAATTGTTACAGCTTTTAGCTTGATATTATTAGCAATTGAGCCACATAATGTTGAAATTTTGGGTATGGCATTCGGCGGTATGGGAATTATGCTAATAATTATGACAATTTCAGGTATAGGAGTTGGTGCATCTGCTCCTGCTTCCAATAATGCTTGCATTGAACTTATGCCTGATCGTGTATCAACAATTACGGGTATCCGCGGAATGTTCCGTGGGAGTGGAGGTGCAATCAGTATGACTATTGCCACAATCATTTTGCATCAATTTGCAAATATCGGATTGGGTTTCAAAATAATATTTATGTCTTTGGCAGCACTGACCTTGCTCACAATACCTGTAATATTTATGATGCCAAGTGCAAGCAAACCCAGAGAAATCATTACACCAGAAATTGGGTTTCAGGAAGCCAAAGGAATGAACAGCAGCGCTTAACATAATGATTTGTTGCAAAGGTCATAGAAAAAGTATATTGTCAAATAAATAAATTATATAGTTTACCTATATAATATAATATCAAGTATATTTGGTTTGAGTAGGAATAGTTCATAAATTATCCTCACTTTGATATTTACGAATACTTTTGAATTA
>DIEP01000123.1:17127-19211 GCA_002418685.1 Ignavibacteria bacterium UBA5771 | reverse complement strand
AAAGCAAATCGTCATCACAAAGCCATATTAGAAAACCTTTGCAATGACGATTAATATTATTAAATTTTTCTTACTGTAGATTTATGATAAATCTTGACCGACATAGGGTATTAAAGCAAGGTATCGAGCATATTTAATTGCTTTTTGCAATCTGCGCTGCTGATATGCAGATACTCCTGTAATTCTTGCAGGCAATATTTTTCCCTGAGAATTAATATATCGTTGCAAAAATTTTACATCAAGATAATCGATTTGCTTTTGCCCACGTATTGGGTTCGCGCGTTTTCTTATAACTCTTTGTCGCGTTTTATCAGTCGATTCTGGTTGCAAGGGGAATAAAGCACTTCCGTTGTTCATTTCTTTTTTGCCTCTTTCATTTGTTGTGATTTTTCAAGTCTCTTATTAAATCTCTCAACACGCCCTGCTGTATCAACAAGCATCTGCTTGCCTGTAAAGAACGGATGGGATTTTGAATCTATTTCTAATACAAGTTTATCTTTTTTATAACATGACCTTGTCAAAAAAGTTGTTCCATCGGTCATTAATATTTCTACAGTATGATAATTTGGATGAATGCCTTTCTTCATTTTATTTTCCTATATTTAAATTTTTACTTTTTCAATTGTGCTAACATCATCAACTTTTATAAAAGTCTCCATAAAATGGGTGGTTCCGTCGTCACCTTTAATTCCCTTTATTATCTTTACAGTTGGCTTTTCGCTACCTTTTTTCTTTTTCAGCTTATCACCAAAAGTTTGTGTCTTTGCCATAATTCACTCCTTTAAAGATTACAAAATTAAGAAAAATTATTTAAATAATTGTCAATATAATTATAAATTTAGAAATATTCTTTGATTCCTTATTAAAATTATAATTCTATTGAGCCAAAAGTCTTTTATTTTATTTCAAAATTACAAAATTTAATGGAACTTCCAATGATAACAAATAAATGATCAGAATGCTAATATTTATTTATTCCACGATACAAGACGATTCATTCTTGATTATTTTTTTGTAATTTGCATTAAATCATTTTTCAAAATTCGGAGAAAATAATGGTAAACCTCGAAACTGAATATTTAGGATTAAAATTAAAAAATCCAATTATAGTTGGAAGCTCAGGACTGACAAGCACACCTGTTCAAATCAAGCGCCTTGCAGAAGCTGGAGCGGGTGCTGTGGTTCTTAAATCTATCTTTGAAGAGGAAATTGCTTACGAATATGAAAAAAATATTGCTACCAAAGAAACAGGGCATGAATTCTTTGAATATTATGATTATTTTGATTATAAAATAAAAGAGCAAAACCTTGAAAAATATTCGCGTTTGATACATCAAGCAAAGCAAGAAACTAACATTCCGATAATAGCAAGTGCTAATGCTGTCTCGCCTTCCGAATGGATTAGCTATGCTACAAAATTCGAAGAAGCAGGTGCTGACGCACTCGAAATCAATGCTTTTATTCTTCCATCTGACCCAAGCAAAACGGGAGCCGAAATCGAAGCAGAATATTTTGAAATTATCAATCAAGTGCTTCAATATGTGAAGATTCCCGTTGCTCTTAAGATTGGTCCTTATTTTTCGGGGCTTGCCAATTCCATACTGAAACTATCGCAAACGGGTATCAAAGGAATGGTGCTATTCAATCGGACTTATAATCCAGATATAGATTTAGATTCAATGAAGCTTGTACCCGCAAAGATATTTAGCTCAGATTGGGAATATATTTTGCCTTTGAGATGGATTGCTCTATTATCAGGTAGGGTTAATATTGATTTGAGCGCCTCGACGGGGATTCATACGAGCGATGAAGTTATTAAGCTAATACTTGCAGGGGCAAAGACAACCCAAATTGTATCGGCAATATATAAATATGGACCAATGCATATTGAAAAGGTAATCAATGGCGTCACAGATTGGATGGAAGAGAAGAATTTCAAATCCCTTGATGAATTCCGTGGTCTTGCAAATAATTCAAGCATTTCGGACCCCGCATTTCTCGAACGCATCCAGTTTATGAAATACTTTGGTGATCGAGAAGACATTTTATAAAGAAATATCAATAATTCATTGCGAGCGAATACT
>DIEP01000123.1:14088-17098 GCA_002418685.1 Ignavibacteria bacterium UBA5771 | reverse complement strand
TATAATAAAACACAAATGAACTGTTAAAATAAATGAGCTGGATAATTGGAATTTCGGGATACATCGATAAGGATTTGCAAGAAACTATAAAAAAATTAACTCCTCAACCATTATATAAAATTGAGCAAAACAATCTTTTTATTGTTGCAGGAGGCAATCAACAAACTTGCATAATGGCGAACAATTTATCTTCAGAAGAGCAGATAATTGCAATTGGTGTAGGTTTAAAAAAATCAGGTAATGAATTCGATTTTTTAGCAAAAGATGATTGGTTGAATTTCACAAATGAAAAGCAACTGAATAATTTAAATGGGCACTTTGTCATAATCAAATGGGATAACAATGAGATTAAGATCTTCACAGATAAATTAGGACTGCGAGATATTTATGTTTGCAAAAATTTGCAAAATGGTATTTTATTTTCCACCCGAATTGATTGGCTTTTAAAAATAATTAATACAAAAATAAATTTTAAGGAATTCGGTAGTAGGTGGTTATTATTTAATCAAATTTCTTCTAATAGTGTGTTCGATGGTATTGAAAGAATAAGTTCCGGAAAATCCGTTTTTATTGATAGAAAAGCAAACATTATTTCTATTAACAAAAAGAATTGGTTGCCGGTTTTTAGTGAGCAAAATTTTTCACCAGATGATTTTTCAAATACATTAGAACAACTTATAATGTTCCCATTATTACATAATCAAAGAATTTCCTTGAGTCTTTCAGGGGGAATGGATTCAAGGGTGATTCTTTCCTTTTTGTTAAAAAATAATTATACAAATTGGTATGCTCATACTTTTGGCGATAAAAACAGCCCTGATTCCGTGGTAGTGAACAAAATCATTTCGGACCATAATATTCATCACGAACAAATTGATTTGCCATTCCCCGATATTTATGGATGCCTCAATGAAATCAGAGAATATGTCTCTGCGACAATAATAAATAGCGAAGCATCTGCAATAATACAATTAAGAAATTATAATACGCTTGCAGGTCGTGATGAAGTTATTATAGATGGTGGATTTGGCGAAATATGGCGCCGCGATTTTTTCAATCGGTTATTAATTACAGGTTATAAATCGCTGATTAATAAAAATACAAAAGAAATACTCCCACATATGAAATATTTTAGGGCAAATATTTTCAATGATGAAATAAACAATATAATGTGGCAAGGTTCTGAAGAACAGTTGCAAAATATATTTAATGAATTGCCAAGAATTGAAGATATTGGCGCCGAGAATTGGGTTGATTTATTTGCAATTAAGACAAGATTATCAAATTATTATTCTTATGAACAGGCACGTTTAGATTCGCTTCTTTTTGGCTATATGCCTTTTATACAACCAAGTTTATTAGAAAATATTTTTAATTTGAAGATAAATCATCGTAAAAATGGCAAATTGTTTAAATATTTGATAAGCAAGAATTTTAAGGATCTTACAAAATATCCATTAGCTAAAGGGCAATTGACATATCCATTTTGGTTCAACACTCTTCTTTCTCGAATTTGGAAAATATCCGCGAAGAAATTAAAAGTAAAATTGTATAATGATAACAGAGCAGAAAAATTAATACAGACTCTTTCGCCTTTTATTCTTGATTCAATAAATTCATCCCGTGTCAAAGAATGCGAATTCTATAATTATCCCAGACTTCTTTCATTATCGAATTCACTAACCAAAAATGAAATAACAAATGATGAAATAAATGAATTAGACTGGTGGTTATCATTCGAGATATTTAGGCAGGAAAACAATATATAATTTAATTATATATATATATATATGAAGGAATCAAATTTTATTTTGTATTACAAGGTAATAAAGATATCTCTCGAGAGATTTATCATTTTTATTGTTTTATTTTTATCTTTATGCTTTAATGCAATTTCGCAACATATAAATGAGATCAAGGTGCCCAGCACAGATTGTCCAACCCTCCAACAGAGTTTGTCTGAATTTTATGTTTATGCTACATCATATAATTATTTAACGCTTGACACAAATGCAATAAAATCAAAATTTGGTTATTCTCAGATTAACTGGAATGAGCAAATGTTGATGTGGTCTCCCGACGCAAGTGGATCAAGACCTTATTGGACAGCATTTGTCGTAATTAGTTATGCACAAGTTTATCGAATTGAAACAGATTCACAAAAAAAAGCTTTATATGCACAAAGAGCAAAAGCAGGAGCAGAATATTTACTTTGGTTGCAAGCAAATAGTTGTGTCAAAGGGGGGCTTCCATCATATACTGATGGTAAATTGCCAACATCGGATGCGGATCCATTTAATAGTGCTATATCAGGAATTGCATTTATTGAATGTTGGAAATCATTTGGTTCAACCAAATATTTCGAGGCTGCATTAGATATTGGCGATTATCTACTGGATAATCCCATATATCCATATCTTTATCCACCTGAAAATTATAGATATTATTCCAATGTTAATCAACTTTCTCGTACATTATGGTTCTTCTCAGAAATTTATAAAATTACAGATGACCAAAAATATTTAGACAGATCACTTCAAGTTGCTGAAGAAATTATGGCTTGGCAAGATTATAAAGATGATAGAGACCCGTGGGGTGAGGTATTAAATGCGGATAGCACTTGGGATGGCAGTTGGTACTATTATGATTATTCACCACAACCAATTCCCAAAACTTGCCAACCAAATCTTGGAGCGAGAAATGGCTTTGGGCAAGACCGTAGAATGAGCTATCATTCTGCTACATTGTATAGTCTAATCAAATTACTTGAAGCAACGCAACAACAAATTCTGCATGGAACAATATCAATAAGAAATAATCAACCTTTTAATATTGTAAGGAATAAACTTATTAATTCTATCAAACGTGGACTCAATTTCATGATTGATAATCAAGAAGAAGTAAATTCCGCCAACGCTTTCCGCGGTTTATTTAAAGAATATAAAAATTATCGGAATTATTATATTGATAATAACCCAACTTTTAGGATAAGTATGACCAGTGCTCCACA
>DIEP01000123.1:12971-14071 GCA_002418685.1 Ignavibacteria bacterium UBA5771 | reverse complement strand
GCAAGACCAGACTAGATTATTGTCTTTAATTAATGGTGTGTCGACTAATATGTTGAACAAGCATTCAGGCAATTGGTGGTATAACGAATGGTTGACAGAAGGTATGATGTTTAATTGGGCGAGATATATTGAATTCCAAAATAGTATTCCTTCTTCAATTTTGACCTTAAAGAACAATAGTTTCGAAGATAAAGAGATTATTTGGGAATTTTGGAGCGAGGGGAGTAGTAGTGTTTCTGTTAATTCATCTGAAGCAAGAACAGGGACTAATTCAATTCATATTATCGATACTGATAAAAATGCTTCACCGGGGGCAGCACTTCTTATTACAGCAATTCCATACACGGATTATCAAGTCCAAGGTTATCATAAATTATTAGATGGTTCAGCCCAATCAATTGGCATTGAATACTATGATGCAAATCTTAATTTAATTAGTTCAGGATACCAGCAAGCTTTTTCCCAACCTCATTACCAATTAGTCAAGTATAAGAGTTTATCTCCATCTAATGCTGCTTTTTTGAGAATAATATTATTTTCTTCTCGTGAGAATACTAGTGAAGGATATTGGGATGATATTTCAGCTAATTCTGAACTATCTATTGATGATGAAGGGAGCAATAATGAAATATCATTAAATAATTATCCAAATCCATTTAATCAAATGACTAAAATTAAATTTATAATTCCTAAAAGTTGCTATGTATCTTTGAAAATTTATGATGTATTAGGTTCAGAAGTTGCAGATTTATTAAACGGAATATTATCAGAAGGCATATATTATATTGATTTCGACTCTGGTTCTCTCCAAAGTGGATATTATTTTAATAGATTGATTGCAAATAACGAAGTAATAATTAAAGAAATGTTGCTTGTCAAATAATTTAATTATATCTTTGATTAATGCGATATTCCTTTAAATTTAAATTAAATTCTCATGTTTTTATTAATTTGCAAATAGTCATTTGGTAAAATTGTTAACCAGAGAGTTATTAAAGTTAATTTCCAGTCATTGCGAAGGCAGTGGAACTGTTAATCAATTTCAATTCATTGCGAGCGAATACTCTTGCGAAGCAATTTATTGATTAATAAGATTGCAT
>DIEP01000123.1:11027-12939 GCA_002418685.1 Ignavibacteria bacterium UBA5771 | reverse complement strand
TTCTTTTGAAATTACAGGTAATCTTGTTGACTTAATCGCTTCAAAAGTATATCCCGCTCGGATTTTTATTGAAGATAAAAAAATTAAAAGTATTGAACCGCAATCAGCTGTTTATAATAATTACATTCTTCCAGGTCTTATTGATGCGCATATACATATTGAAAGCTCGATGCTCCCTCCTTCTGAATTTGCAAGAATTGCATCAATCTATGGAACGGTTGCAAGCGTTTCGGATCCTCACGAAATTGCCAATGTGTTAGGTAAGGCAGGGATTCGCTATATGATTGAAAATGCAAAAGAAGTGCCATTCAAGTTTTACTTTGGTGTGCCTTCTTGCGTTCCCGCCACCGATTTCGAGACTTCAGGGGCAAAACTCGAAGCGAGTGATATTGAGGACATATTTCAAGAATACAATTTGAAATATTTAAGCGAAATGATGAATTTCCCAGGTGTGATTTATGATAATCTCGAAGTGCTTGCAAAAATTGATATTGCTAAAAAATTCAATAGACCAATCGATGGTCACGCTCCAGGTTTGCAAGGTGTGGATGCCAAAAAATATGCAAATACGGGGATTTCCACTGACCATGAATGCTTCGATTTGGAGGAAGCGCGTGAAAAAATTCATTATGGAATGAAAATTCTGATTCGAGAAGGCAGTGCAGCAAAGAATTTTGAAACACTTGCACCATTAATTGGGGAATCCCCCGATGAATGTATGCTTTGTAGCGACGATCTCCATCCCGATGATTTGGCAAAAGGGCATATTAATTTATTAGTTAAGCGAGCAATTAAGATGGGCTATGACCCGATTCAAGTGCTGAAAGTGGCAACTCTTAACCCAATTCAACATTATGGATTGGATGTCGGACTTTTGCAAGAGGGCGATTGGGCAGATTTTATAATTATTGATAATTTGAATGATTTCAACATTCTGAAAACATATATTGATGGCGAACTTGTTGCTGAAAATTCACAAACTCTTTTACCTTTCAAAAAGAACAGTATAATTAATAATTTCCAAGCAAATTATAAATCGCCTGATGATTTCATTTACTTGCCAAAGGAGAAAACTATTCCTATAATTAAGGCAATTGATGGCTCGCTGATTACTGATCGATTTGATTATGAACCAATCATTAAAAATAATGATGTCCAATGCGATCTTCAAAATGATATATTGAAAATTGCAGTTGTCAATCGTTATAAAAATGTAATGCCATCAGTTGGACTCATCAATAATTTTGGCTTTAAAAAGGGTGCAATTGCAACAAGCGTCGCCCACGATTCACATAATCTTATTGCTGTTGGGGTTGATAATTACTCAATTTCTCAAGCAATCAATGCGTTAATTGATAATGAAGGAGGGATGGCAGTGTTCGATAGCAAATCTATATTTATACTCCCACTTCCAATTGCAGGATTAATGAGTAATGAGGAATGGACCGAAGTTGCCCGAAAATATGAAGAATTAAATACAATTGCAAAATCATTAGGCACAAAGCTCGCTGCGCCATTTATGACACTATCTTTTATGTCCTTGCTGGTTATTCCGAAGCTTAAATTGGGTGACAAAGGACTATTCGATGTGGAAAAGTTTGCATTTGTTTAATATTCATAGATGTCATTTTCGCAATATTAGTTTTTGTTGAAATAATACAATTTTTATTAAAATTCACCGTTTTACAATACTTAAAGAAATAAGAAATTTCTAATGAAAATAGTTTTTAGTACATTGTTTTGTTTAATGTTAGGAAGTATGATAGCACAATCACAAACCCATAATGAAGAAGAAAAAGAAGATAAAGATAGACTTATGTTAGTCGGAAAATTCTCTTGGGAGAATTGGCAGAAAGAAATGAATTGGCAGTTAGACTCTAACTACACTATCGATGGTTATAAGCTTAGTGAA
>DIEP01000123.1:0-10996 GCA_002418685.1 Ignavibacteria bacterium UBA5771 | reverse complement strand
GACTCCCGTTCTGAACTGCCTAAAATCATTGATTTATTTCAAAAAGCAAATCTGGTCAATGACAGATATGAATTGCTCGGAGTTGATCGTATGAAATTTGAACCATCAGGCAGATATATGGAATTTAATATTGAAAAGGTCCCAACACTAATCGTACTCAAAGAAGGGAAAGAAATCGGTCGCATAGTAGAATATCCAAAAAACCAATGGATTGATGATATTCTTGAAATAATAAAGCAAAAATAAATTTTAATCGACTGATTTAACCGCCAATCTAATCTCCACAAAGAGCTGGGGACACTTTCACTTAATATTAAGTTTCCAAAGTTGTCATAAATAGTGCCCCAAGGCTTACGTTTATAATAATATAATAATTCGATTAAAATTGAATGTGGAACAGAATTGCAGAGGAGTATTAATATAGTAGATTTAATTGGTAATACGTTTTTTCAAGGTGAAATGCATGGTCTTCAGAAAGAAATCTCAATAAGGAATTGGAATCGTGGAATCTATTTTGTTACTATCAAGAGTTCTAAGCAGGCTGTTGTTAAAAAAGTAATCGTTTTCTGAGAAATAAACTAGTATTTTTGATTACATAATTGAAATAAATAAACTATTAAGCGGTATCTCTTGATCCTCAATGAATACAATTTCTCAAAATACTTTATGAGCGTTTTATTTATAGGCAATTACTTATTTATTTGATTTGAGTGAGGGATTCTCTCAAATATATCAGCCGCTATTCTGAATATTATTCTATTACAGAAGAAATTAGATCATCGTCAGCAATATAGGGAACGGTTACTTGCAATTTTGGTTCGGATTGCATAGTCCTTTGCAAAGTTGATATTGCTCCTGAATTCCTTGCCCAACTGCGACGTGCTATTCCATTATTAACATCCCAGAAAAGCATTTTCTTGAGCCGTTTCTCTGCATCTGGAGACCCGTCAATTACAAGACCAAAGCCACCATTAATAACTTCGCCCCAGCCAACTCCTCCTCCATTATGCAATGACACCCAAGTTGCTCCACGCATAGCATTGCCAATAAATGTTTGCACTGCCATATCGGCTGTGAATTTTGAACCATCATAAATATTCGCGGTTTCGCGGAATGGCGAATCAGTCCCCGAAACGTCGTGGTGGTCGCGTCCGAGCACAATAGGTGCAGATATTTGCCCATTTGCGATTGCTTTATTGAATTCGTTTGCAATGCGTATCCTTGCTTCACCATCAGCATAGAGTATTCGAGCTTGAGAGCCAACCACTAATTTGTTTTGTTCGGCTTCTCTTATCCATTTTAAATTGTCCTGTAATTGCTGCTTTATTTCAGCGGGAGCGGATTTAAGCATATCTTCAAGCACATTTGCAGCGATTTTATCGGTTTGAGCTAAATCTTTGGGATTGCCCGAAGTGCATACCCAACGGAAAGGACCAAAACCATAATCAAAATACAGTGGTCCCATAATATCTTCCACATAGGATGGATACTTGAATTTGCCATTTTGCATAACATCGGCTCCTGCTCGGCTTGCTTCTAAAAGAAAAGCATTACCGTAATCCCAAAAATACATCCCTTTTGCAGCAACTTTGTTAATTGCATTGACTTGTCGCTGGAGTGATAAATGAACATATTCTTTGAATTTCTCGGGATTTCCTGCAATCATTTCATTTGATTCTTCATAAGTCAAGCCCGCAGGGTAATATCCACCACCATAAGGATTGTGCAAAGAAGTTTGGTCAGAACCCAAATCCACTTTGAAATCGGATTGTTCGATTTTTTCCCATAAATTTACGATATTTCCAAGATACCCAATTGAAATGGCTTCTTTATTTTTTCGGGCTTTATCAGCACGAATCAGCACATCATCAACATTATCGTAATACTCGGCAAGCCATCCCTGATTATATCGCTTTATCAGTGCTTTTGGATTGATTTCGGCAATTATTCCCACTGCACCTGCGATTACAGATGCTTTTGCTTGTGCTCCGCTCATTCCTCCCAGCCCCGAAGTCACAAATATTTTTCCCGCTAATGATTCCCCTGTTCGCAACCTTTCCGCATTCAAAATCGTAATTGTGGTTCCATGCACTATTCCCTGTGGTCCAATATACATATATGAGCCCGCCGTCATTTGACCATATTGAGTTACGCCAAGTGCATTCATTCTATCATAATCATCTTGCGAAGAATAATTAGGGATTACAAGCCCATTTGTTACAACAACGCGTGGTGATTCAGGAGAAGATGGGAAAAGCCCTAACGGATTCCCCGAATACATTACAAGCGTTTGCTCGTCGGTCATTTCTGATAAATATTTCATTACAAGTCTATACTGTGCCCAATTCTGAAATATCTGCCCATTACCTCCATAAATAACCAATTCATAAGGATGCTGAGCAACATTGGGGTCAAGGTTGTTTTGTATCATTAGCATTATTGCAGCGGCTTGCTTGGAATTCGCGGGATATTCATTAATTGGGCGTGCATAAATTGGGTAGATCGGACGATAGCGATACATATAAATTCGCCCATAATTATTCAATTCATCGGCAAATTCTTTAGCTAAAAAAGGATGCAATTTCGGTGGAAAATAGCGGAGTGCATTTTTAAGTGCCAATTTTCTTTCTTCTAATGATAAGATGTTCCGTCTCTTTGGCGCTCGTGAAATATTTGGGTCAAAATCCTGCATTTTGGGAAGCTCGTCGCCAATTCCCTCTCGAATTAACTCTTGAAATTTTTCTTGATTAAGATTCTCTTCCATTTTTATTTCTTGTTATATTTATCTTCTAATTTTTGGATGTCTTCATCTGAAAGACTATGTTCTGCAAATAAATTCCGAAATAGTTCCCAAGTGTAAAGTCCCGAATCGTGGCCATCGCCCCATATCGGTTGCAAACCATAGTTCCCAATAGGTTTAAGTTCCTTCAATTCATTTCTCCCTGGTGTAATCGTCTTAAATGATGACATTGCAATTCGTTTATTGCCATCGATGCTTGGAATTTCTTCGCCTTGGCATTCCGCACACGGACAATGATCGCGTAGCACTTCGATTTTTATTGTTCCGTTAAACCCATCACCCCATTCTGAATGTAAAAGATAGGGCTTTGGTCGTGTTATTTTTATTGGTATCAAGTTGTTCATTTAATTTATTTTTCTATTTTTTTTAAAATCGCTTCGGGAAAATTTGTTCCGATGCCGTAGATATTTGCTTCCAGACATTTTTCTAATTGCTGCATAGTATCAACGTCATAAACGCCAACAGGAATTTTATATTTTCGCTTATCTGAGATAAATTCATCTGTTAATTCATCGAAGGAACAAATCACACCGTCTGACTGTGTTTGTGACAATAATTCGTGTGGCAATACATTTGAATTCGGATCTTTTATAATGCAGGTTAAAATATTTTTATCATATTTTCTTGCAATTTGGAGCAAATCGGGGTCAAACGATACAAGCATCACGTAATCATGGTAATTTGTGGATTTAATGATTTCAAATAATTTATCAATAAATACTTCGCGATTATTATTAGTTTTTAGTTCAATTATCAAATATGCTTTATCGCGAATAGTATCAATAATTTCTTTGAGCGTTGGTATTTTCTCATTAAATTTTTCACTGAACCAAGTTCCCACATCTATATTTTTAATCTCATCAGTAGTCAATTCTTCAATTGATTTATCCAAATTGGCTATGCGAGCAAGTAATTCATCGTGAAAGACGACAATCTCATTATCCTTTGTTAATCGCACATCCACTTCAATTATCTTTATATCATATTTCAAGGCTTCGATGCATGCACTAATAGTATTTTCAGGGGATAAACCCGAAGCGCCACGATGTGCAACAACGATAAAATTATTTTCCTGAAAATATTCTTTTAAAGACTTCATTTTAAATATAATTTTTTGAAAACTCCTTTAACTTCAAATAAAGTAGCGTTAAAGGCAAACCCACAATATTATAAAAATCCCCAATAATTTTATTAACGAATACAGCACCAAAATCGTCTTGTATTCCATAGGCACCTGCTTTATCAAAGGGTGAACCCGTCCTGATATATGCCAAAATCTCCTCATCTTCCAATTGACGGAATCTTACAAGCGTATGCTCATAAGCAACAAGAGAGAGATTTGTGTCGCTATCAATGAGTGCGATGCCTGTAAAAACCGAATGCGTGCGATTACTCAAGTATTTCAAGTGATTGAATGCTTCTTCATCATTAATTGGTTTTGTTAAAATTTTGCCTTCGCACCAAACAATTGTATCAGCACCGATGACAAGCGAATCTTTTTCAGTATCAGCAACTTCTTTAGCTTTTTTATATGCAAGTTCCTGCACAATTTCGATTGGTTCGTGATTTGTAAAATCATCTTCATCGACAGACGGATGGACAATGCGGAATTCAATCCCAAGTGTTTCCAAAAGCTTCTTTCGTCTTGGTGAAGATGAAGCAAGCACAATTTCTTTTGGAATATGAATTAAATCTGTAATTGAGTTATTTTGCGAGGTCATATTGGATTGCATATTCATATTTAATCGTTCAAATTATCTAATTTTGTATTATAAAATTAAGCAAATTACAAAAATTATGGAAAAACTGCGTTTAGCAGTCTTTGCATCGCACGAAGGCACAAATCTTCAAGCGTTAATTGACGCACAAAAAGAGGGGCAGTTGCTTGCTGAAGTAGTTTGTGTAATTTCAAATAATTCAGAAGCAGGAGCATTAAGAAGAGCAAAATCTGCAAATATTCCTTCCTATCATTTAAACGATAAGATGTTTGAAAATGTGGATGATTATATCCAAGCGCTATTAAATATTCTCGAGAAACATAAAGTCGATTTAATTGTTCTAGCGGGTTATATGAAAATGATACCTTCAACAATTATTAAAAAATATCACCATAGAATTTTAAATATTCATCCTGCATTGCTACCCAAATATGGTGGCAAAGGAATGTTCGGATTGAATGTGCATAAAGCAGTAATTGAAGCAGGGGAAAAATATTCAGGTGCAACAGTGCATCTTGTGGACGAAGAATATGATAGAGGCAAGATTCTTAACCAGGTGCAAGTGGAAGTAATGCCTGGCGATACTCCCGAAACTTTGGCTGCAAGAATTCTACCTTATGAACATAAACTTTATGTGGAAACCATAAATAAAATTGCAAAGAAAGAAATAATTTTGGAATAAATAAGAGGTAATTACTATCAAAATTTTTAAAAAATTGGAAGGTAAAAAATATTTTCTTTTAATTCTATTTACTTTATCTATATTTATTGTGGCAGCATGCCAGCGGAAGGAAGAAAAGCCAATATCACAAGAACGGGCTGTATCAAACTTGCATTTCATAGATAAATCTGTTGAAAAAAACGCAAAAGCAATCCAATCTGCTCCTTCTTTCCCAAAAATTGAAAAGTTGGAGATTCGCTATTGCGATATAAAGAATAAAAAAATCTATATTTCTTTTTCGAAAAATTCACAGGAATTGTATTGGTTGCCTATTGATATTGATTCATCCTTCAAATATAATCTGACTAATCAAACAGACGAAGATATTATTTATCTTGGAAAATTCAAATTGCATTCAGTGGATGAATTGACTCTATCATTTATGAGTATATATTCGATGGATGAGTCAACGCATAATTATAACAATATTTTCAATGACTTTTATTTTACACCCGAAGCAGTCAATTTAGTCATTCAGAAATCTGATAATTTTATTGATAGCACATATAACGCTTTAATTATTGGATTTTATGAGGGAAGTGGTGATTTCTTTGAATATAAAATTTATGGATATAAAAATAATACAATAAAAATTTTATATGAACCTGTTGCTCCGATTCAAAATGGATCAATCTATGCGATAAATAATCAAATCTATGAATTTGAAAATTTGCATGCATCTTTGCTGCAATGGGAGAACCAACAAGTAAAAGTTTTTCCATTACGTAAAACACCTTTGATTGATTTGCAAGAGGGCGATGCAGTTCTGAAGTATAAAATTCAGGATAATAATGAATTGATTGCTCCCGCGAAGATTAGCGTTCCAATAAGTGCAAAATTAATATTGATTCAAGAGGGCGATGGGACTGATATACAATTGAATTATGATGATCAATATTTCTCCCAAAACTTGAATCAACTAATTCCCAAAAAGAAAGGTTCAACTACAATTATTCTTGAAAGCGAACTTGGTGAAATTCAAAAAAGAATTTCTGTGATTATTAGGTAAATTTTATTTAATTTAGTTTTTTCTATATTAGTATATTATGACAAGGAATATCAGTATAATCATCAAAGCATTGATTATTATAGTAATTACGAATTTTGCTATTTCGATGAACTTATTTTCGGAAACCCCGATTTCAGATTATCGGATTTTTATAAAATTCCGCTCGCAATTAGATGCCGAAAAATTAATCCCTCAGCTTCAAAATAATTACCCAAATTCGCGATTTTTGCCATTGCTGGATAAAGAAATTTCTGAGACTTACGGTAAATCCAAACAAAATCAATTGCAATCTATCAATTATGATAGAAAGAAGGTGCTGATTGCAGAGGAACCTCTTCTACGCACTTACATTATGGAATTTGACAATAAGATTGATGCAAATTCATTAATCAGAAAATTATCAAGAAATTATCAAGGAATTGAAATAGCTGAGCCAAGTTATATATATAAACTGCAAAAATTTACACCCAACGATCCATTTTTCAATCTCCAATATTCTTTGGATAATATCTTGCCTGAAGATGCTTGGGAAATCGAAAAAGGTAATCCAAACATTGTTATCGCAATTTCTGATAATGGTGTAAAGCAAAGTCATCCCGATTTGATAAATTCTTTATTTATTAACGCAGGCGAAGTGCCAAACAATAAAATTGATGACGACCACAATGGCTATATTGATGATTATAATGGATTCAATTTCTTAGGTGGACAGGACCCACAAGGATGGGGCAATACATACAATTTTAAAATAGATCACGGGAGTATAATAGCAGGGATAATTGGGGCAACATTCAATAATAGCAAAGGTATTGCAGGAATTGCAGGAAATTGCAAGATTTATCCAATCAAGGCAAGCGATACAACAAAATACATTCTTTATCCAACTGAATCTATAATTTTTGCAGGTGTGCATCAATTTTCTGTTCTCAATTTAAGTTGGGGAGGAGTTCGCGCCTATTCTGAAATTGAGCAAAATGCTGTTGATTACGCTATTGCACGTGGAGTAGCAATTGTTGCCGCGGGTGGGAATACGGATACAGCCGTGACACCTTATGATACGTTTTATCCAGCGGGTTGCCGTGGAGTATTGGGAGTAGGCGAAGTTGATGGCGATGATTATATTGAATATAATTCAGTAATGGGTGTCCCTGTGAGAATAATGGCACCAGGGAAAGGCAATCTGGGGACAGGGAACAATGATAATTACGTCAATAATATGGGTGGCACATCTTTTTCTGCACCTGTTATTTCAGCAGCAGTAGCTTTGGCGCGTTCCAAAAATCCGAATTTAAACCCAATTCAAGCAATTGAGTTCGTAAGACAATGCACTGACGATATTAAAGATAAAAATGCAGGATATTCTGATATGGATCTTGTCCCAGGCAGAATAAATTTATTAAAGGTAGTATCAACCAATCCTATGAGCATTCCTGCCATTGTTCCAAATGCATATCAATATTTTAACACCGAAAATAATTTACAAAATAGATTTGCAAAAGGAGATACTGCTATTTTAAAAATCAATGTTACAAACATTTTGGGACCTGCAATCAATCTAAAATTTACTTTGCATATTGCTTATGATCCTATGCATAGTGTAGCATTGCTCGATAGTGTTGTCTCTATCAATTCGATCAATTCGATGGAAGATAGAACTATTGGTGATTTTAAATTTCATATTACAAAAGAAAACATCTCGAAAATTATATTTCGGCTTGATATAAAGGGGGAAAATAATTATCACGACTTTGTGAAATTCGATTTTATTCCAACAACGAGTTATAAAACATTCGAAACTGAACAGTTAAAATTCTCTCTTGGCGATGCAGGTGAATTTGGATTTGTTTATGGTGGAAGCATGAAGTTAGGCGAAGGCTTTGTGGTCAAAGGGTATGGCAATCAAACTTATGGAAATGGCACATATCCAAGTTCGGGGATTATGATCAGCAATAATTCTGAACGTGTGGCTTCATTTTTCGATGCAGATTTCAAAACAATAAAGAAATTTGTCAATCCCGATGAGAATATCAATATATTTAGTGATGATTATGCGAATTTAGATAGAAAAATCGGTGTCCAAGTTCAATTAGAAGCTTATAATCATGGCAAAAACTTTTATGATTTCAAAGTTACTATCCAATGTATTGATTCGATGAATGTAAAAGATGTTTCATTAGGTTATTATATAGATTGGGATGTTGCTGACGAACCCGATTCAAATCAGTGCGAGTATTACACTGACCTAATGACAAATAGCATTACAAACAAATTTGGAAGCGGAATAGCTGGCGAAATTACATATAAACCCGGTGCTCCAATTTACTGTGCTGTTATTGCATATTCTGATGACCAAGGCACCGAAGCGCAAGCATCTGGTTTAGATTATGACTATACTCGATTATTTGAAACAAACGAACAGATCGAATCATTGAACAGTGGCATTTCTATGCAGAGCAGTAGAATATACGATAGAAGTATGGTTGTCGGTATGAAATTCAAAGGACCGATTTATCCGAACAATACGAAGCAATTCCATATAGTTTTTGCGGGTGATACTAATCGAGATAATCTCACTAACACGCTCATTCCTTACCTTCTTTCCACTGATGTTAAAGATTACCCTGACAAGGAATCCGAAAGAATCAAATATATAGAATCACCGGAAACAAATGAATTATTTATTCAATTATTGGATGAAAGTGAAATAATCAAGGAAATTAATGTTTATGATATTTTAGGCAGAAAAATGCAAAATGCCGACCCAAATATTCTCAATCAGAATTTTGCAAAAATAACTTTAACTCACAGTTCTTCTCAATACACAATTATCGAGATAATTACGGATAATAACAAATATATACATAAATTTATATTAAATTAAATTTAAATCGTCGATAATATACTATGCACTTTTTTCAAATAATTTATTGTAAATTGATTTTCTATTATTAATTTTGAATATGTTCTTTCTTGAAAATTTGAAAAAGTATATAAATTACATAAAATATGTTCTATGTTCTTTGGTTATTGCCGTTGGAGTAAGCGGTTGTTATTCGTTTAAAGGAAGTAGCGTTCCTGATTACATGAAAACAATTTCAATTCCAACTGTAATAGATGCGAGCACATTTGGAGTTCCTGAATTTAAAGATTACATGACTAACGAATTGATATCAACATTTCAAAAGGAAGGTTCTTTCAAAATCCGAGAAAATCAGGGCGATGCCATTCTAACTGTGCAAATATCTAATATACAGGAAGAGATTCAAACTCTAACAACAGGAGAGTTAGAGAAGCAGAGGAAAATAACGGTAACTTGCCAAGTAGAGTATTACGACAACGTAAATAAAAAAATTATTTGGCAAAAGAGTTTCTCGAATTATAGTTTCTATGATCTTGCTGCTGGTTTTTCAGCAAGAAATGAAACAATTAAACAAATTTTAAAGAATAATGCAAATGACATTTTACAATCTGTAATTTCAGGATGGTAATTTTTGTTAATAAAAGGGGTGAATAAATCCATTTATGGAAACATTTATACTTGTCTTTTATTTTATTTCACTGCTGATTTTATTCAGCTTTGGAATTCATAGCTTGGTATTGGTGCATTTCTTGCGAAAATACGATACAAAAAAAACGCCAGAATATCCATTACCTGAACCTGATAAGTTGCCTATAGCAACTATTCAAATACCGTTTTATAATGAACAGTATGTTGCTGAGCGACTAGTTCGTTCAGTATGCAGTATGAACTATCCAATTGATAAGCTTGAAATTCAAGTGCTTGATGATTCTACAGATGAAACACAAGCAATACTTAAAAAATGTGTTGAAGAATATTCATCGCAAGGCTTTAATATCAAATATCTTCATAGGACAAACCGTGCAGGATTTAAAGCGGGCGCTTTGAAAGCAGGGTTAGAAGTGGCAGAAGGCGAATTTATCGCTATATTCGATGCCGACTTCCTACCTAATCCTGATTTTCTAATTAAGACTATACCACAGTTTACCGACCCTAATGTTGGGATGGTTCAAACTCGCTGGGAACATCTTAACGAAGAGTATTCATACATTACAAAAGCTCAAGCTTTATCTTTGGATGGACATTTTGCTGTGGAGCAATATTCTCGATTTAAAACAGGATGTTTTATAAATTTTAATGGGACTGCAGGAATTTGGAGGAAATCATGTATAATAGATGCGGGCAATTGGCAATCTGATACTTTAACCGAAGACCTCGACTTGAGCTATCGCGCTCAAATGAAAGGGTGGAAATTTGTTTATTTAAACAATGTAACATCCCCTGCTGAGCTACCTTTAGATATTAATGCTTTGAAAACTCAGCAATTCCGCTGGACCAAAGGTGCAATTGAAACTGCTCGAAAATTGCTCCCCACATTACTTAAATCAAAACTCCCAACCAAAATTAAACTTGAAGGTATCATACATCTGACAAGCAACATTGTGTATCCATTCATTTTGATAGTTGCTCTTCTAAATCTACCTGTCGTAGTAATCAAGAATTACACAAGTGCTTATGATACTTTTTATGCAGTTATGTCCATATTTGTTTTGGCTTCAATTTCAACTTTTCTATTTTACACTTTTGCACAGCAAACGATACACCATGATTGGCGGAAACGGTTACTGCTATTTCCTTTGTTTATGGCGGGCAGTATGGGATTTGCTGTTAATAACACAAAAGCTGTTATCGAAGCTTTAATTGGGAAAAAATCAAGCTTCACTCGGAC
>DIEP01000009.1 GCA_002418685.1 Ignavibacteria bacterium UBA5771 | reverse complement strand
AAATATTCCAAAAACTAAAACAAGTCCGAATTATATTCGCAGGAGAAAAATTGCTCAACAAGAAATGGAGAATTGCAAAACAGCAATACCCTGTTGGATAATGCCCCTTTATCAAGTAGTAGATAACTTTAAACCCGAACCAAATATATTTGATTATATCATTATTGATGAAGCAAGCCAATTAGGACCTGATGCACTTTTCCTTTTTTATTTAGGAGCAAAAATTATTGTCCTTGGAGATGATAAACAAACTGCACCCGAACATATAGGTGTATTTTCGAACACTTTTGAATCTCTCATTCAAAAGCATCTAAATGATATTCCATTCAAGGATTTTTATGGGTCCCGCTATAGCTTTTTTGATCATGTTGACAGGTTATGTGCTGGTCAAAGGATCGTACTACGCGAACATTTCCGCTGTATGCCAGAAATAATCGAATTTTCTAATAAATACTTTTATGAGCCAGATGGAAAGCGTTTGTATCCTCTGAGGCAATATTCTGAAAATAGATTAGAACCATTGAAAAATGTATACTGTCCAAACGGTTATATCGAGGGTCAAAATTATAATATAATCAATAGAGTTGAAGCCGAAGAAATTGCTAAGAAAATTTCCGAACTTGTAAATGATGAAAGATACAATCAAAAAACCTTTGGTGTTATTTCTTTACAAGGATACAGACAGAGTGATCTAATAGAATCCTTGTTGCTGGAGAAAATTGGAGAAACAGAATATCACAAAAGAAAAATCATCTGTGGAAATTCTGCAAGTTTCCAAGGTGATGAAAGGGACGTTATTTTTTTAAGTCTTGTAACAGCACATAACCATAACAGAATATCCTTGGTAAAGCCTGAGGACGAAAGAAGATTTAATGTCGCCGTTAGTCGTGCAAAGGATCAGATATGGCTTTTTCATTCCGTTCAATTAGAAGACCTTGGCAATACAGATGATCTACGATATAAACTACTTAATCATTTCCTAAACTATAAACCTCAAATAAATCAAATACCGAAACCAATAGAAAGAAAACTTGGTACTCAACCAGCACCATTTGAAAGTTGGTTTGAAGTAGATGTCTTCAATGATATAATTTCCAGAGGTTATAGTGTTTATCCTCAATATGAAGTAGCCAATGGCAAGTACAGGATTGATCTAGTTGCACTACTTAAAAATGGAGTAAAGATAGCTATTGAATGTGATGGTGATAAGTACCATAGTGCAGAACAATTTCAAAATGATATGATGCGGCAAAAAGTTCTCGAAAGATGTGGCTGGCAATTTTTTAGAGTAAGGGGTGTTAATTATTATACTGATCGTAAAAAAGCATTAGAACCATTGTGGAAAATCCTGGATGCAAGCAATGAGGAAGTTGATAATTTACCCGTAAATCAGTATCACATCGATATTTCAGAAGCAGACACTGTGCTTTCGGGTAATGATAATATTGTTTTGGGAAAAGTAGAACCTGAACCCGAAATTCAATCCACCTTATTAAAGCCAAGAAATATTAATAATCTTGACCAGAATGGAATCTTAGTTTTTACATCTTTTCAAAATGTCTATAAAATTAATGACAAGCAATTTAATAGTAAATTAGAAATTTTAGAGCAAATGAAGAATTATTTTGAACCAAATGAGAAAACAATTTATATAACTATATCAAATGGATATTCTGGGTATTTAATTGTTGGATTTGAAAATGGGAGAGTAGGGAAAATCACATTAAATAGTTATAAACTTGAATCGGATGATAAGAAAATAACTAATGCTTTCAATAATGAATCTAAATTAATTTTTATTGAGAAAATTGAAGATGATATTGACTTAGTCTTAGTCAGCAGTATTAACAAAGTTGTTATTTTTAATACTAGTCAAATACATTCAGTAGTGGGTAGGACAAATAAAGGGGTTCAAGTCATGAAGTTAATTGAAGGTAGTAGGGTAGTTAAAATTAAAAAACTAAATCAAACAAAAATAAAAACCCCAAATTATTATCGTATAAATAGAGGAGATGTTGCAGGTCGTTATCTGAGACCTGAGGATACGGTTTAATGTCAAGAATTACTTGTTTACAATTACAAACCACGCCTTTAATTTAAAATATTTTCATTTTCTTCTATCATTAAAATAATAAATAATTAAAAGTGTCTAATTTAGCATTTAAAAAAAGGGTTTAAATGAAGAAGATTATCCTATTGATTCTCGCAGGTATCGCACCTTTCATCTTCTGGTCATGTTCAGATGATGATACTCCTGTAAATCCAGGAACTAGCAACTATTTTCCTATGACAATAGGGAATTACTGGGTTTATGAAAAATATGGCTTAGATTCAAATAACAATCGCATTAGCACAACATTGCAAATCGATAGCGTATATTGCAACGCGACAACGCAAGAAGTAATCAATAACACGACTCAGACAGTATATACTTATACTCATCATAGTTCAGCATTAGCAAATCCTGATCAGCAATTTTACGTCAGTAATGATCAAATCTATCAGAAATATCAGATATTGCCCGGACTTGACCTCACTTCATTAGGATTTAATGTGCGAGATTATATTCCCATTGATTGGATGTTGCTGATTGATCAGAAGAATGCTAATTGGACAAGTTTTCCAAAGCAAACAATCAATATCCCATCGCTCAATATTCCTAATATAAGTGATTTATCGTTAAATCTTGAAATGATCGGTAAAAGTGTTGGCACAGGTACTTTTATCTACCAGAATAAAACAATAAATACAAAGAATTATGAACTTGATTGGAATGTAAGTGGAACTTTGAAATCGGGGAACTTTACTGTTGCTATTCCAGCATTCACACTTAAAACAGTATATAAACTTGCCGATGGTATTGGTATTGTTTCAATAATTACTAATTCGCAAAAAGTGAGTATTATGGGATTAACTTCGTTTCAATTTAATGGTTCCGAAACAAGTTTAATTCGCAGCAAAGTACTCGTACTCGAATAAACATTAAATAAAGTTTTTTTAACTCATAAATAAATGGAATAGATCAACGATCTATATCCATTTATTTATGTTTATTTTTATATAAGTCAACTGGTTTATTTCATTTAAAATTATATGTTATGAGTATGTTTAGTGGTTTAAAAGCAAGTTTCAAGAAAATTCAGAGCGGACTTGACAAAACCCGTACAAATTTTGTTGGTAATATTGTTTCTCTATTCAGTAGTAATCGAAAGATAGATGATAATTTGCTTGATGAAGTGAAATCAATAATGCTATCTGGTGATATTGGCGTTACTGCAACTGAGAAAATTATCAAAAATCTTCGTCAAAAAGTTAAAGAGAAAGGATATGAGAATTCAGATCAGCTTTATGATTTATTGAAAGAGGAAATCCTTGCAATTTTAAATGAAAATCCAAGCAATGAAGAAATATTTAAACTAAAAGGGATTGAAAAGCCATACGTTGTAATGGTTGTTGGTGTGAATGGTGTTGGGAAAACCACTACAATAGGTAAATTAGCATATAATTTCAAGAATGCGGGGAAAAGCGTTGTTATTGGTGCCGCTGATACTTTTCGAGCAGCTGCAAATGAACAATTGGAAATTTGGGCAAATAGGGCAGGCGTGGATATAATCCAGCAATTGCCTGGTGCCGACCCCGCTGCTGTTGCTTTTGATACGGTTAAATCTGCTATTTCAAAAAATAAAGATGTTGTTATAATTGATACCGCAGGAAGATTGCATACCAAAGGAAATCTAATGGAGGAATTAGCGAAAATCAATCGCGTTATTAAAAAATTGAAGCCTGATGCTCCAAATGACGTTTATTTAGTTCTCGATGCTACAACAGGCCAAAATGCAATTGTTCAAGCAAAAGAATTTCAAAAAATATCAAATGTCACGGGAATTGTTTTAACGAAATTAGATGGCACTGCAAAAGGCGGAGTAATCATTCCAATAGTTGATGAACTTGATATTCCCGTGAGATTTATAGGCGTTGGCGAGCAAATTGATGATTTGCAAGTATTCAATCCCAAGGAATTTACCGACGCTTTATTTGAAAATAATTAATAACAATAATATAGATATCAAATTATGCGTAACTATTTAATTATCACAGTTTTTCTTATTAGCTTTATTACTATCAACCTATATGCACAGGACTCAATACGAGTTTATCAATTAGGAACCGTTGAAGTAATGGATAAAAAGGACGCGGGAAATATTCAATTTTCAAGTTTTGAGAAAATCAATTATTACAATCTTAGGAAACTTGAACCAATCTTATTTTCTGAAATTAAACAAATCATTCCCACTGCTCTTGTTTATACAAATTCAAGAGGGGAAATGCTAATTAACATCCGCAATTCAGATGAGCGACAGCTAGGTCTCTTTTTTGATGGTGCAACTCTAAATATTCCATGGGATAATCGATTTGATATGACATTTGTTCCAATGGATATTGTTGGATCAATTAATGTTAATACCAGCCCATCATCAATCCTTTACGGTGCTAATATTTTAGCAGGAGCGATTGATATTGCAACAATTGAAAGGCAAAATAATGGAATAGGTGGCAATTTCCGTCTTTCTGGTAATGATGCAAGCACTATATCGGGTGCCTTGACCTTGGATGGTAGATATAATAAATTTAATTTTATAGTAAATACCGGTTATACTCAAAGCGATGGCTTCCTAAATTCATTAAATACGCCCGATATGCCCAATCAAACTCTCAATACACGGTTAAGAACAAATACAGATTTCAAGAAATTTAATGCTTATGCAAGGGGCGAATATCATTTTTCTGATAACACAAAATATGGACTTTCCGTTAATTATACGAATGGGGATAAAGGTGTTGCTCCCGAAGGATTTAATCCTGATCCAAGGTTCTGGCGATATCCCGATTGGAATCGCACAATTCTCACCTTAAATGGTGTTTCCACTTTTTCCACAGAAAAGGATATGACGCTGCGTTCAACTTTATGGTATGATTACTTTACTCAAACAATTAATTCTTATGAAAATATTACATATAATGATTTAATTGAAAAGCAAATTGATCTTGATAATTCAATCGGAGGACGCTTCGTTTTTTCTACTAATACTTTTGCAAATCAAAAAATTAATATCGTTCTTAATGGACTATATTCAGAACATAATGAAAAAATTAAATCACCAGGCGATTCTCTCAAAAGCGATCTTGATTTTTCTTCATTATTAATCAGTGGCGGAGCGGATTACAATTTCGATTGGCAGAGATATTTGATGTCGTTCGGTTTGACTTATGATTATTTGCTCACTCCAAAAACAGGCGTATTTACAGAAAATGAAGATGCAGATTACTCTGATTTTGGGGCTTATGCTTCGTTTTCTTATTTGCAATCGGATAATCTTCGATTTATAGCAAATTTGAGCCGAAGGACACGTTTTCAAACTATGCGAGAAGCATATTCGGGAGCACTTGGAAAATTCCTTGTTAATCCTGATTTGAAACCAGAAAATGCAATTAATGCTGAACTGAAAACAATTTATGAATTAAGCAATTTTGAAATCAGTGCTGCTCTTTTCGGAAGATTTACTAATGATTTAATTATTCAAAAATCTGTTGTTGATCCTATCGATGGCAAGAAAAAGAAGCAAAGATTTAACCTTTCCGAATCGCAAAATTATGGTGTAGATTTGAATACTACATACAGATTTCCGTTTAATCTATCAGCAACTTTGTATTTCCTTTATATGTATTCAACGGGTAAAGAAGAAGGCAATAAAATTGAACATCTTGAATATAAACCTGAAATACTTGCTGATTTATTCTTGGATTACGGGTTTTCATTTGGATTGAATTTGCATGGCGAAGTAGTTTATACAGGAGAGCAATGGGGAATCAATGTGGCTAATGATGCTTGGGAGAAAATTGACCCAACTTTTCAGTTAAATTTTACAGTGTCTCAAAAGTTGCCATATTTTATTGGATTTGCCCCGAAAGTCTTTGTTAAAGTTAATAATATTACAGATGAATATGTCCAAACAAGGATTGGATTACCAGAACCTGGGAGAATGTTTTATTTTGGAATAAGTTCTCAATTTTAGTGGATACCAAAATTATACATCTTTCACAAAATTATCCAGAGGCAATCAATTCCTCAATTGATGTATTGAAAAATGGAGGTATATTTATATTTCCGACCGATACAGTATATGGAATTGGTTGTCTCTGGAATAAAGATGATGCAATAAATCATATATACGAAATTAAACAACGAGATTACCAGAAACCACTTTCGGCATATTTTTCAAGCATTGAAATGATGAAGGATTATGTTGCCGATATACCTGATATATTTTATAAAATAGCAGAGAAGAATCTGCCGGGCTGTTTGACGTTAATTTTAAATAAAAAAGATAAGATAAGTAATCTTGCAACTTCAAACTTGCAAACGCTTGGAATTAGAATACCCGATAATAAATTTATAAAGGACTTAATTGACAAATTGGGCGAACCAATTCTTGGCACATCAGCAAATATTTCAAATGAAGCGTCTATAAAAACAGCCATGGATGCTTTTCAAATATTCAATCAAAGAGTATCGTTGATAATTGAAGATGACCAAAATATGATTGGCATTGAATCTACGATTATCGATTTAACGCAAGTTCCACCGAAAATATTACGTCAAGGAGCACTTAAACTCAGTGATATTCAAAATATATCGTAAAGTTTTAATCTCAAAACTTAACTATTTGGAATTTTTTTCTTAATTTGCATTTCTTAAAAAAATAAAATTGAAAATATGTACTCGATATTAATAATCTTAAACATTATAGCATCAATATTATTGATTGTAGTAGTTCTTATTCAACCAGGAAAAGGGGATATGCTTACTGGAATGGGAGGTATTACGAGTTCTTTTACTTCTATGTTCGGAAGCAAGCAAACGATGGATTTACTCCAAAAAATCACTATTGGATTAGCTGTTGCAATGTTAGTGTTTTCCGTTGTTACTAACAAATTTTTTGTGAACCAACAGCAGAATGCTCCGAAACCCATGATTGAAGGAACGCAGCTTCCTCCATCAGCGCCACCAGTCGGGCAACCACCAATGCCATCATTACCTGGCACTAAATAATATATTCAATAGATTGCTTCACTGTATTCGTTGATCGAGTCATTGCGAGCAAGCAAATACTCTTGCGGAGCAATCTCATAAATTTCACCTTCATTCTCCATTTTCTTGCACATTATCAGGGCAATTTGTGAATTACTCATACGGGTAATTTCAATTGCTATTGATAGCAGCGGAACAAAGTGGATCGGGAACTGACGGTGGCTGAACTAAATATGATGGGATACCTCCCTTAGTGAAAGAAAATATCATGTTCAGATATAATAGATCGGTTTTCCAAATCCCGCAAATTATTATTTGAAAATAGGGCAAAGCGAAGCAAATATTTGTTACCTTAAATAATAAATCTTCAGTGGCAAGTAATTAAAAGTCAAAGAATATTGGGGAATCAAAGCACATTAGATGTAGTGAATTTATCAACGGGAGTTTATAAATTAAAAATATATACAGACGACAGATTTATCGTGAAGAAGCTAATAAAACAATACAATCAGATTCAAAATATAAAAACAACCTTCTGGAAACTACTCAATTCGCAAATCTCATTACAATCGTTTGCTTAATTCAAGTAGGATTTTCTTTTCTCGATCTGTTAAATTTTGATAGCCCTGTTCGCTGATTTTATCGAGTATCTCGTCAATTTTTCGCTGAGTTATTTCTTCGCCTTCTATATAGATGCCTGCAGGACTGGCTTTGCTCTTCGGTTTGTAATCATCTTCTTCATCCTCAATCTCATATAATCGTCGAGGTGGAGTATCCTTTGGTTTCTGCCATCGACCTTGAAAAAATGATGGACGAGTTCCCTCTGATCTATTGCCACTATCACGAAATGTGGGTTGCGAATAAAAATCCCTTGCAGCAGATGATTTTTTCTTGCTCGAAAATAATCTTTCTAAAAATGGCATAAACTTCGTTTTATCACCAAATAATATCAGAAGAAGTCCTACTAATGCACCTCCAAGATGGGCAAAATGAGCAACACCATCTTGTGCAGTAAATCCTGAAAATAATTCAATTCCCGCGAAAATTATAACAAATATTCTTGCAGGAATGGGGATAAACAATGGGAACATAAAAATAGGACGATTTGGAAATGTCATTCCAAAGCCTAGCAATACGCCATAAATTGCACCTGATGCTCCGATTGTAGGCGGCATTGGACCCGTACCAAAAAATGGACTAACAAATAATTGGCATATTCCCGCTCCAATTCCACATAGTAAATAATAAATCAAAAAACGCTTGCTGCCCCAAGTTCTTTCCAATTCCATTCCAAACATCCATAAAGCAAACATATTGAAGAATAAATGCCATAATCCGCCGTGCAAGAATTGATATGTAATTAACTGCCATATCCAGAAATTATGCAATGAAAATGATTCAAACTGACCTGTAAATATTGGTTGCAAAGCAAATAAATGAATTACCCAATTACCAAGAGGACTACCACCAATAGTAAGAAAATTAAGAAATAACATTTGGAACAAAAATACTGCAACATTTATTATAATTAGGGCTTTAATCACAGGTGGGAACATACCTGCAACAAAACCTCCACGTGGATTTCCGAAATTTGCCATTTAATAATTTTTTATTTTAAAAACTGACGAAATTACAATAATGTAATTGCTTATTCAAGAATCTTAGGAATTGCGATTCAATATAGTTCCCACTGCATTGACAATATCAGAAGGAAGAATTTCATTCATACATTTGAAATGCCCTAATGGACAGCTTTCGCGACCAATGTGTGAACAAGGTCTGCACCATATTTGATGTTCAACAATTTGATTGCTGACACGGAATGGTGTGAAGCCTAATTCTTTCACAGATGAGCCAAATATTGCAACAATAGGAACTTGACGAGCTGCGGCAATATGCATTATTCCTGTGTCGTTTGTAATAAGTAAATCGCAATTGTTAATAAGTTCTGCTGTATGAGCTAAACTTGTTTTCCCGCAATAATTATCAATTTTTGCATCAATTGATTTTTCTAAATACTCGCATAATTCAGTATCATTAGTGCCACCAAGCAAAATTAACTTTGCACCATAATTTTTAGAAAGCATATTCATTACATTTAAAAATTTCTCTTTGGGATAACGTTTTGTGTAATGAGCAGCACCTGGGGCTATTGCAATAATTGGAACATGGTTTTCTGCAATTTTTTTGGGAACAGTAAGATATTCATTTTCATCGGGGAGCCAAATTTCAAGTCCCATCCCGTCATCTTGGATACCAATTTCGCGAACTGTTTCAAGGTAGATATCTGGTATTTGAAAATCCTTTTTTAAAGGTTTTTTGAAAAAGACTAAAGACAATTTATGCAATCTAAGTTTATTGATTTTATAAATTTTTGTAGATATTTTTGAAGAATTTTTGATTGATAAATTTATAATTTTCTTGGAATATTTATTTTTATGTAAATCAATTATTATATCATAATTATTGATTTCGTTATTTTTAAAAAAATCATTCAATTCTTTATCAGAGCTGCTTTTTAAGTATGATTTGAGAATAATATGCAATTTTGATAATCTTTTATTTTTGTCCAGAATCTCTTGATACTCGGAAAAACAAATAAAATCAAGTTCGGCAGAAGGGAAATGATTTCTTAGCAATCTGATTAGATGAGTTGAAAGCACGATATCGCCAATAGAACTTAATCTGATTATCAGTATTTTATTTATTTGTTTGTCAATATTATTCTGATTTTTCATAAATTAGTATTTTTACAAAAATTAATTTATCAAATTAATAAAAGAACATGAAATTAACAATTGAGAATGACGATAATATTATTATTATGAATATCAAGGAAGCAAATGTCGGAACAGATATCGCACCTGAATTGAAATCAAAAGTACTCATTGAAGCACAACCCAATATTAAAGCACTCATCATAAATCTTGAAAGTGTGGAAACGATGGACAGTTCGGGTCTCGGCGCTTTATTGCTTGCAAATCGTCAATTGCGCGATTATTCCATTCCCGTTTGCATTGTCAAAGCACAGCAATTTGTGAAAAATCTTTTTACAATGACCAAAATCGACACGCTTTTCCTTTTCTTTGATTCCCCTGAAGACGCTATTCAATACATCAAAAACAATGAAAGATTAAACTGAGGAGAGAAATGTATATCGATAAAATCAAAGTTCTTGAAATTGTGTCAAAAATTGATCCCAATGTTCAGACTTATGAACATAATAATCAATTAAGTATTATTATTTCCAAAGAAAAGATGATTGATGTGCTTAGTGATTTAAAAAACAATCCTGAGACTTTCTTTGATATGTGCATCGATATAACAGCCATTGATTGGATGAGGATGCCCGACCGTTTCGAGATGGTTTATAATTTATATTCATTGCAATTCAAACATAGATTGAGGGTGAAAGTTCAGCTTGAAGGAGAGTATCCAACCTGCCCGTCTCTGACAAGTATTTGGGAAAGTGCAAATTGGTATGAGCGTGAAACTTATGATATGTATGGAATTAAATTTGAAGGTCATCCAAATCTTCGCCGTTTTTATATGCCCGAAGATTTCAAAGATCCTGAAACACATGAACCGCTTTATCCATTGAGAAAAGATTTCCCATTGATGGGTATTCCAAATGCTTCGCCCTTGCCACCATACCCTGAAAAATATGGTGATTTGGAGTAATTTATTGTATTTTCAATAATTGAAATGCTTTGATTAATTCTTCCTTTGTGATTTCTGAAATATTGTCTTTTAATATTGCAACATAGCGAGCACTCAATGGGTGCCAATGAACAAGCTTTTCATAAGATTTATAAAATGCAATAACAGGTTTATTAAAAACTGAAGCGATATGAACAGGTCCCGAATCAGGTGAGATTATGCAGCTTGCCCCTGCCAAAAATGCAACATAATCCATAAGATCTAAATATATTCCTTTGCAATTACTTTTATTTATCTTACTTACAAGTTGTTCTATTCTTTCAGAATCATTTTCTGAACCTGAAATAAACAACATCATATTGGGGAGTTGCTCTAATATTGTATTTATCAATTCGATAATGCATATTTCATTCAAATGTTTATTAGGATTAAAACTAGAAATATTAAAAATTGCATATTTCATAGGATTTGATAATGGGAAAGTCTCGAAATCAAAATTTAATATTTCCTTGTCAGCGCAATATTCTAAATTATTTGTTTGAATAATATTCGAAATATTATCAAATTTTGATTTTGAAAAATTGACAGTAGGAGAAATATATGAATAAGGCTCAGGTTTAATATTTGCTCTCACTAAGTCCATCATTACTTCTGACCAATGCGTAGCAGAACTATTTATATTTGTTGCATTAGAAAATGCAAGTTGATAAGTTGAGTGCCGCAGTGGTAGTGAATGTCCAAATGCAATAATAGGTGTGTTCTTGCGGGAAGCAATCCTTGTGAAAATTAAGTTTTTAGTTGTTTCTGTATGTTTTAAAAGAATTATCAAATCATAAGTATTTGCTTTTCTAATTTTTAATCCAATTTTAAATAACTCAAGCAAAGTAGGTTTGTGGTGGATTGGATAAACATTTTTAATAAGTGGATTGCCTTTGACTAATTCATAATTCCTATATGATGATATAACATCGATATTTATTTTTGGATTGATCTCTTTGATATAGTCGACAATTGGAGTAGAAAGTATCCAATCTCCAATACCATCATTGCGAACAAGAAGGATATTCTTGAGATTTTGCAAATTTATTAATTCATTAGGAAGTGGTCGCAAACGCAGAGTAATTAAATGGTAAAATAACTTGCGTATGAGTTCTTTATGAAAAACTTGCTTAAAATTCTTTTCTGAATTATTGATTTTCAGTTGATAATGTTCTTGAGCCAAATGGATGTTTTGGGGAGTGAAAAAGATTGCATCCATAATTAGCCCGCATTATAGAAAATCTTGGGGAATTTCTGATGCAAAATTGTTTTAATATTCTCGAAAATTTGCTCTTTCGATTGTGTTGCATCGATAATTTTTACTCTATTTGGATTATTTTTAGCAATTTCTAAAAATCCTTCAAAGACTCTTTCAAAGAAATCATTTGAGGAACTCTCCATTCTATCAAGTCTCAAATGATTTATGCGTGCTTTTGCTAAATCCAATGGCAAATCGAGTAAAAAAGTAATATCCGGAATGCAATTCCCAACTGCAAAATTGTTGCATATATTAACATTTTCAATATCTAATTGGCGTCCAAAACCTTGATAGGCAACTGTGGAATCAAAGAATCTATCTGCGATAACAATTATGTTTTTCTCCAAAGAGGGACGGATAATTTTTTCGACTAAATCGGAACGTGCTGATTCAAAAAGCATTAATTCGCTTACAGCATTAATGGAATGTTTGCTTTCGAGCAAAATTGAGCGGATTTGTTCAGAAAATTCAGTACCACCTGGTTCGCGAACAGAAATGTATTCAATGTGTAGTTCAGACAAATAATTTTCTAATAATTTTATTTGTGTACTTTTTCCCGACCCATCAATACCTTCAAAAGTTATAAACATTTATTCACCTGCTATTACTAATACAATTTCGCCTTTTATAGTTGTTTTTTTCTCTAATTCTTTTAATATATCTGAAAGGGTGCCTCTCATTGTTTCTTCATAAACTTTTGAAATTTCTCGTGAAAGAGATGCTCGACGGTCATTCCCAAGTATTTCAATCAAGTCTTTTAAAGTCGTCATAATTTTAAAAGGAGATTCATAAACGACTGCTGTAATTTTGTTATTTTTAATATTTTCAAAAAATTTCTTGCGATTTTTCTTGGGTGGAGGAAAACCGTAAAAAGCAAAATTATGAGTTGCAAGCCCGCTTAATTGCAATGCAGGAATAAGAGCAGTCGCTCCAGGAAGTGCTTCAATGTGTATGTTATGTTCAATTGCAAGTTGCATAATTCTATATCCCGTNNAAATGATGGGCGAACCAGCTTCGCTTACTAATGCTATGGATTTCCCTTTAAGAATTTCTTCAATGAGCTGTGGACTTCGTTCGGACTCATTTTGATCATAATAACTAATTAGCGATTTATCGATAATTTCAAAATAATTAAGTAATTTTCGGGCAGTGCGTGTATCTTCGGCAGCAATTATATCGCAATTTTTCAACACATTTAGCGATCTTAATGTAATATCTCCTAAATTGCCAATAGGAGTCGGAACCAGATATAAACCTGCTTTTAGCGAAATCTCTTGAAATTCTTTTATCATACTTGATTCCGCAAATATTTAAAAAATGATTTTAATAATTCAGAGGACTCGTCCGCCAATACACCACTCTTGACCTCGACTTGATGGTTTAAACTCGGATTATTTGTAATATTTAATATAGAATTAACTGCACCTGATTTTGGATCATTTGCTGCATAGACTAATCTTTTGATTCTTGCAAGAACAATTGCCCCGGCGCACATTGGGCATGGTTCAAGTGTTGTATAAATTTGGCAATCAAGTAAGTGCTTATATCCAATTTTTTTGACTGCTTTTTTTATAGCGAGAATTTCGGAATGGGCAAGTGGATCGTTCATTTTTTCGACTTGATTATAGGCGCGAGCAATAATTTTTCCATCTTTAACTATTATTGTTCCAATGGGAACATCTTCATTTTCCAAAGCTTTTTTTGCTTCGATAAGGGCGGTGTGCATATAATATTCGTCTGTTCTTTGCATCATTTTCGTTTGAATGTTTGACCTTTCCAAATAATTTTTGAATTTATCAATGTAAATGGAATTATCGGTTCATATAACATAAAAAACAACAAAGCAATTGGCATATATTTAATAAGCTTATATTGTCTTAATTTAACAAGTGGTTGAAACATAATTATGGCATCGCCAAGTAATCTCAGAAAAATGAATCCGATCGCAAGTGGAACATTGCCAATTATTAATGAACATACGAGACCTATCCAAATTGAAAGAGTAGTAATCACAAAAACAGGAGCAATCCATCCTAAATCTAATCCGCCAAATGACCAACGCTTGTGTTGGCTAATATAATCCTTGAAGCTACCTATAGGTCTCGTTTTTATGCAGCTTCCACTATCACAGAGATAATGAACTTTGTGCCCTGCTTTATGGATATTGAGTAAAAGAGCTAAATCTTCTGTTACTGAAAATTTAATTTTTTCATAGCCACCTACTTCATTATAGAATGATTTCCTCACCGACATATTATTTCCATAGCACCCCAGGGGAATATTAAATCCAATACCTGCTGAGCCCATAGCACAAAGTAAAATCCATTCGAGGGATTGGATGTTATCAAATAAACTTGTGCCTTTTACCATTGTATAGGACGCTACTAATCCAATATTTGGAGATTTGTAAGGTTTCGAAATTGTTTTTATCCAATCTGGAGGAACTTTGCAGTCAGCATCTGTCAACAATATTATATCACCGTTTGCTTGTCTAATACCTGAATCCAAAGCCCCCTGTTTGCCGATTAAGTTGCTCTGTAAATTATTTTCGCTAATCTTTACTATTTTCAGATTTGGTGTGCTTATTTGCAATTTCTCGAGTATTTCTTGAGTTCTGTCGGTGGAACGATCATTTACAGCTATAATCTCGAATTTATCTTTTGGATAATTTGAATTATTTAATGACTCTATGCACTCTTCGATGACTGATTCTTCATTTCTCGATGGAACAATGACAGACACAAAATCACTCTCATTATCCGAATCCAATATTTTTTTTAATTTACCAACTTTATAATTTTCGAATAAAGAGCCTCCCAACATAAATAATATTCTAAATAAATATATGCCGGCACATATAATAATAATAATTTTCAATTGATTCTCCTACTCTAATGTTTTGAGAGATTTAAAAAGTGCTGTCGAAAATTCATCTATATCTTGTTTCGTAATTATCAAGGGTGGGACAATCCGCAGAACATTTTGATTTGTTGCATTCGAAATTATGCCATAATCGAGCAATCTCGAGACAAGATCTTTCGCGGGAAATGTTAATTGCAAACCAATCATTAAACCTTTACCCCGCACATCGCTAATCAATTTTGGGAAGCTTTGGGCAATTTCTTGTAATTTTTCAAGAAAGTATTCTCCTTGAATTTGCGCGTTCTGCATTAGATGATTTTCTATTTCGACAAGACTTGCAAGACCCGTTGCGCAAGCAAGAGGATTTCCTCCAAAAGTAGAGCCGTGTTCAGACTTTTGTAATACATTTGATAAATAATTTCTAATAAGAATCGCACCAAGTGGCAAGCCTCCACCCAATCCCTTAGATACCGTTGCAATATCAGGTTCGATACCATAATGTTCAAAAGCAAAAAATTTGCCTGTTCGCCCCATTCCTGCCTGAATTTCATCAGCAATAATCAAAAAATTGTATTTATTTTTTAATTCAAATAATTTTTGAATAAATTCAGGATTTGCAGAAACAATACCTCCTTCACCTTGCAAAAATTCGAGAAAAACGCCCGATGTGTTTTCATTGATTGTTGATTCTAAGTCGCTAATTGAGTTATAATTAATTATTTTGAATCCATCAAGAAAAGGTCCGAAATTGGCTTTATAAATTGGCTTATCCATCATCGATAAAGCACCGTATGTCCTACCATGAAAGCTACCAGTGAAACTGACTATTTCCTTCTTATTATTCAGAAATCCCCATTTCCTAACCAATTTAATTGTCCCTTCAATAGACTCTGCTCCCGAATTACTCAGAAATATCTGATCAAATCCTGAAATTTCCTTCAATTTCTTTGCAAATTCGATTTGTATATCTTGATATAAATAATTTGATGTATGTAAATATCGTTTTGCCTGATTAGTTATTGCTTCAATAATCTTTGGATGAGAATGACCCAGCACATCGACAGCAATGCCACCTAAAAAATCAAGGTAAACTCGACCGTTTTTATCCCAAACTCTCATACCTTCTCCTCTATCAATAACTATCGGTAAGCGAGTATAAACTTGTATAAAATCATTATGCTCATTTTCTATTATTTGTTCTCTTGTTAATTTTTCCATATTTATATTTACTTTATAATAATGAATGAATTGCGGTGAGAATTTGAAACAGATTCAAAGAAAAGCAGTAATCTTATATTTTTAGCTCTTTCGAGAATCAGTATGCTGGCTATATTTGTTCTGTTTTCTGTTTTGTTCATTTTGAAAAGAATAATTTACAAAATTAATAAGACTCAACCATTATTTTATAATTTTGTAAATATTTATTTACAATCTTATGCGAGTAATTGTTCAAAGAGTTAATTTTGCGAAATTATTCATCGATAATTCATTGCATTGCCAAATAAACAAGGGGATTCTTGCATTGATAGGAATCCATCGCAATGATAATGAAAAAACTATCAACTGGATGATTAATAAGATCATTAACTTACGATTATTCGATGATGAGCAAGGTAAAATGAATCTCTCAGTAAAAGATATATCGGGTGAAATCATGCTTGTCTCGAATTTTACTCTTTACGGTGATGCCAATAAAGGATTTCGACCGACCTACGTAAATGCTGCGCCATCTGATATTGCAGAAATTATTTATTCTAATTTTGTTAAACAATTTATCAATCAATATCCAGAAATTAATATCGTTTCAGGAGTTTTCGGAGCAATGATGGATATTGAGTTAGTTAATAATGGTCCAGTTACGATTTTAATTGAAAAGGAAATAAATAGCAAAAATTAAATGTCTGACATACATTCTCATTCACATAACGCAAATCTAACTTCCAACAGCAAACCATTTATTTTTGGAATATTATTGAATGTAATATATATCCTTGTCGAATTAGTGATCGGCTTGAGAATTAATTCGATGGGGCTTGTTGCAGATGCGGGGCATAATACAAGTGATGTGCTCGGACTTTTACTCACGGGCGGAGCTTCTTATCTTGCAACCAAATCCCCAACAAAAAATCGTACATACGGATTCCGAAAATCTACTATTCTCTCCTCTTTTCTTAATGCAATCATACTTTACATTGCTGTGGGGGCGATAATTGTGGAATCCACTCGCAAATTCATCAATCCTGAACCCGTCCAAGGAAATATAATGATGATTGTGGCGGGCATTGGCGTCCTGATAAATGGTGCAACTGCCTTATTATTCCTCAGAGATAGAAAGAAAGATTTGAATATCAAAGGTGCATTTTTGCATATGGCTGCTGATGCGGGAGTATCCTTGGGGGTAGTGCTTGCAGGATTATTGATCACACTGACTAATTGGCTTTGGCTCGATCCGCTTATTGGTATTGGCATTGCAGTGGTAATAAGCATTGGAAGTTGGGGGCTGCTGCGTGAGTCATTTAATCTATCAATGGACGCCGTTCCTTCGCAAATAGATATCGATCATGTCCGCCAATTCCTTTATTCCATCGAGGGTGTGAATGATATTCATGATTTGCATATATGGTCGATGAGCACAACAGAAGTAGCCCTTTCCACTCACGTCGTCGTCCAAAGCAATAATGATAATTCCAAAATATTGAAAGAAATCTGCGTCGGATTATCCGAGAAATTTGGCATTGACCATCCAACCGTTCAAATAGAAACCACCGCAACTGCCAAGAATTGCTACAAGCATAAGGTATAGCAGCAGGGCAGTTATAGAGAGTAATTTGATTAATTGAGAATCACATTATGGGATTATTTCTTCTCTATAATATTACCCGTGTCGTCATTATTTTGCTGTTTAGAATCTTTATTGCTACTCTTTAACACTTTCGCAAAAGTGTAGACCATTATAGAAATGATGGCAGCCCATGAAAAAATCATAAAAATCCAACCACTAATGCTCATTTTATTTCTCCTTTATCTTCATCGTAATCAAGTTTGAAGGTGTCCTTACCTTCGTTTCTTTTCCATGCGAAATGTATTAAAAACAAAATTCCAACTGCGATAAGAATCATAAATCCGCGAGACAACCACCGATAAGGGATTTCCTCGGCGGGTATATTTTGCATAAGAAATATCGGTATTGCATCTTGGATTGTCCAACTGATGAGAATTGCCAATAAATAGAAGGGTGTGATGTATTTTATAACATAATAGAATATTTTTGGAATTTTGATTTCAGCACCCTTGTTAATCTCTTTCCAACCTTTATCCATCCCGAAAATCCAAGCATAAATGATTACTTCAATTAATGCAACGATTACAAGAGCAAAGGTTCCGCTCCAATAATCCATTTCGTCCAAAAAGCCATATTGAAAAAACACAACAACGAGGTTTATACCAATGAATATCAAAGCTCCAACAATTGCAGTAGCTTTGTTTTTACTAAGCCCGAATTGTTCTTCCAAAAATGAAATTATGGGTTGAGCCATTGCTACAGAGGAAGTGATGCCCGCAAGAAAGAGCATAAGGAACCAGAGAAAGCCGAAGATTTCTCCATAAGGCATGTTCTGGAATATGATTGGCAAAGAGACAAAACCTAAATTAAAGGCACCGCCAAGAGCAATGTTTTGCGTCGTAGTAATACCGAAGAATGCAACTGCAACCGGGATGGCAATAGTCGCGCCAAGTATGATTTCGGCGAATTCATTTAAGAAGGAGGCGCTAATAGCTCCAAGTGCAATGTCGTCTTTTTCTTTAAGATAACTTGCATACGCGGATAAAGTTCCCATTCCGACGCTAAGTGTGAAGAAAATTTGACCTGCCGCCGCAAGCCAGATTTTAGCATTCCCAAGCATAGAAAAGTCTGGCTCCCATATAAAAGCCAAACCTTTCATTACATTCCAATCGGGATGATTTACGGGGTCGGGTGTTCCAATTGTAAAGACACGAATAACTAATACTATGGCGAATATAAAAAGAAGGGGCATTGCAATCAGTGCAAGTTTTTCGATTCCTTTCGACACACCTTTTCTTAATACAAAAAAGTTAATTAAGAAAGTGATTAACATAAAAATATATGCAGGCCAGATGTTTGCAAAGTACTGTGTGTTTTCACCCTGGTAGCTTGTAAGGAAACTATGCATCATATTGAAAGATTCGAGTCCGAAATAGGATTTTGTGATCGAAAAGAAACTAAAAGCAAGACTCCAAGATTCGATATAAGTATAATAAATGATAATCACTGTGGAAGTAAAAATTGCGAACATACCGAGATATTTAGCAACCTTGCTTTTCCAGAGAACATCGAGCATGCCGGGCATACTCCCGTGCCCATATTTGCCACCATGCCGACCAATTGACCATTCAATCCATGCCATTGGAATACCAAGCAAAATAAATGCGAAAAGATAAGGGATCATAAATGTCCCTCCGCCATTCTGACTTGCTTGAACGGGAAAGCGAAGAAAATTGCCGAGACCGACTGCATTTCCTGCCATTGCTAATATGAGGCCAACTTTTGAGCCCCAATTTTCTCTTTTCTGTGCCATTTTATATTAAAGTTTGTTCTTTTTCAATCAAAACGAGCGGATTATCAGAGTCGATTTGCTCTTTTTCTTTAACATATATTTTTGTTACAATACCGGCAATTGATGAATAAAGGGTTGTTTCCATCTTCATTGCTTCAACAATTATAATAGGGGATTCGTCTTCAATTGCTTGACCTTCTTCCACAAGTATTTTGACAATATTGCCGGGCATTGGAGATTGGATTATATCCAGATTGCTATTTTTTTCCTGAGTGAAATGATAAGTATCGTCTTGTTGGACTTTCTCAAATTTAAAATTTTTACCATCGAATCCTACATAGATGTTAGATTTATCTTCTGCAATAAAAACATTCAATTTATTGCTTGAATTATAAGCTTGATAGAAATTATCACTAATCTTTTTGAATCGGAAATCAACAGAATTGCCATTTATTTTTGTAAATAATTCGCCATTCTCTTCAAAATTCTCAACTGTATATATTTCTTTATCGTATTTTATTTTCATATACTTAATTACTTAAATTATAATAGTTCCCATTTACCAATTTCAAGCCATGGATTAGTGGATGTAGAAAATTGAACCGTATGATTATCATTTTTATTCTTATGATTAGAAGAAAATGATGCTACGGCGAGAGCAATAAGCAAATCATTTTCATTGGTTGGGAATTTTTCAAAAAAATGCAAAGGTATAAAGTTAGTGTTTGTATTGCCGGCGACAAATTCAGGATGATTAAGAATATCAATCATAAAACTCATAGAGGTTTTCACGCCAAGTATAATATTTTCCTTCAAAGCATTGACCATTCTCTTGATTGCTTCATTACGAGTATCTCCCCAAGTTACTAATTTGGAAAGAATGGGATCATAATATGTAGGAACTTCAGAACCCTGATATATTCCTGAATCATAGCGAATGCCTGGACCCACAGGTTCCTTAATAAAAAGGACTTTCCCGGGCGAAGGTGCGAAATTATTATCGGAATCTTCGGCGTAAATTCTGCATTCAATTGAATGTCCGTGTTGAGAAATATCATCTTGCTGGTATGGAATAGGTTTGTTATCAGCAATATTGATTTGAAGCTTTACTAAATCAATACCTGTTGTCATCTCAGTGATAGGATGCTCAACTTGGACACGAGCATTGACTTCAAGAAAATAATAATTCAGATCTTGATCAACAAGAAATTCTACTGTTCCAATATTATCATAATTAGCGGAGTTAACTACTCGAACAGCAGCATCGCCCATTTTCTTACGTAAATCAGGGTTCATAATGGGAGATGGAGTTTCCTCAATTATTTTTTGATGACGGCGTTGGATTGAGCATTCCCGCTCAAATAAATGAATGGCATTTCCAAAATGATCTCGGGCAACTTGGAATTCAATATGGCGAGGATTCTCAAGATATTTCTCAAGATAGATAGCATCACTACCAAAGGCTGTTATTGATTCGCGCATTGCAGTTTCAATAGAAGGCTTCAAATCTTTCAATTCGCGAACAACCCTCATACCTTTCCCGCCACCTCCATCTGAAGATTTAATGAGAATAGGAAAACCAATTTTCTCAGCATAATCTCGAAATTCATCATATTCCTTTGAACTTGCCATCATTCCCGGAATTATTGGGACTCCTGATTGAGACATTATGTTGCGTGACTGCACTTTCGAACCAAGCAATTGCATTGATTCGGGATTCGGTCCAATAAAAATCAGCCCTGCATCTCGCACTTTTTGATTAAAATCAAATCTTTCCGATAAAAAGCCATAACCTGGATGAATTGCATCGCATCCCATTTCTAAAGCAGCATTGATTATTGCATCTTGATTTAAATATGATTCCGATGGGGGAGGCGGACCTATTCTAATGCTTTCATCAGCAAGTTGAGTATGCAAAGCATTTTTATCGACATCCGAATAAATTGCGACACTTTTAATGTCCATCTCTTTCAGTGCTCGAATTATGCGAACTGCGATTTCGCTTCTATTTGCTATAAGTACTTTTTTTATCATTGCATTTTATTTGAACAGCAAAATTAATAAAAATTACAAATTGTTTATGATATAATTTTTCAATGTTTGAACATTATTCATTTTTGGAATATAATTATCCAGCATATTTTCAAAATCGATAAGTTCATTTCTATCCCAGCTGAACAAATGAGACCAATTTTCGCTATGCTGATTATCCTTGGCTAGCCGAGTAAATAACAAACGGGCAGTGAAAACATCTTGATTTGGATTAATAAAAGAGACAATATATGCATAGAACTTCATTTGCAGTGAATAATGCTCAACTAATGAATTCATTTCTTGCTTATTTTGAATTAGATTAGTTTTCCAATCCAAAATATAATAATTACCATCATCATCTTGATAAAGAACATCAATAATTGCATTTAGGAAATTAGATTTAAATGGAAGATAGAACTTTTTTTCAAATTCAAATGTGTTAATATATTTTAAAATTGATTGAATTAAATCTGTCGAAATCACATATTTGCATTCATCTTTGATTTCGTTAAATAGATCTTCCCTTATTGTTATTCCATTATTAAAAAAGGAATTTTTCAAAATATTAATAAGTGCGTCTTCATTGATTGATTGGTCTTGATTTATCCATTCTTTCAATTTTTCAAAAGTATTATGAAATATAAGACCCTTAATGGAAGCGGAAATTTCCTCATTTTCTTGTTTGGAAGAACTATCATCAGCAAAGGCAAAATTATCAAGGGTTTCAATGTTCAAAATATATCTATCGATGAATTCCAAAGGAGAATCAATATAAGTCTCCAATTTAGTAGGCGAAATAATGTCGTGGGGTTCAGTTATTTGAATTTCATCGAGGAATAAATTTGGCTCAGTATATTCTATATTTTGTTGCTGTTCCATATCTGCTGCGGGGAATTGAAGATATTTACTTTTATCTTCTCGTACCAGTTCCACATTATATTTTAAATTAATTTGGTGGATACCGTTCGTATTGCTGATATTTACGATTGATGACAAGGATAATGAATCCTCTGTAATCAAATCAGATGGATTGATGGATAAACCGTCAATTAATATCTTAAATAATCCTTTGAACTTTCCGGGCTCGCCATTCTTATTTAGAGCGATAGTTGAAGACAGAATAATGAATTCTTTCGCACGCGTTAGAGCAACGTATAATAATCTTTGCTCTTCAAATGTGTCGATTTGGTTTTGATAAAATTTTGATAAGACATTGTCGGGTGTTTCAATTTCATCGAAGACGGTATCATCAGATTTTTCAATTAATTTTGAATCAGGATAGTATTTGAAGGTAAGCCCAAATTTATCATTAATAGAATAACTATTTGACATTCCTGAGGAAGCATTCATATTGTATATTGCAACGATTGGGAACTCGAGTCCTTTTGCACCGTGTATTGTGAGAATATTTATAGCATTATCATCTGAAATTGATATTTCGCTTTCCTGTGGGCGAAGTTCTAATGCTTTGTCAATTTCTGCAATTAGATCAGATATAGAAAAAATATAACGCGAATTATAATTCCTGACATATTGAATAAATTTTTCAATATTATTTAAAATAGTGAACTTAGACGGGTGATTCTGAAAGATTTCCGAATAATGAGTTTTGAATAAGAAATCCTGAATAAGTTCAAGGGGATTGAATTCAGAATATTTATTAATATATTCATTTAGAATTTTTAATATGCGATTGATTTTTAATTGATTAGAGTTTTCAATTTTAGCAGCATGTTCCTGGAAATTTTCCCATAATGACTTTTCAGTGTTCATTTGCCTCAATTCTATCAAAAAATTATCATCAAGCCCAAAGAATGCAGATTTAGCTATTGATGCAAATGATAAATCATCATTAGGATTATCAAGAAATTTTAGAAATGAAACAATATCGAGGATTTCTTGCGTCAAGAAAAAATTCTCCGCAGTGTTTAAAATATATGGTAAACCATATTTATCCAATGCTTTGGCTAATAGCGAAACGCGATTTCGCGAGCGCATAAGAATAGCAATATCGCGGAGTTCAATTTTCCGTAATTCTTTTAAAGAATTATCATAAATCTGAGTATTTGAAGAAATTAAATATGCAATATACTTTGCAAGCAATTCAGCTTCGCCGGGTTGGTCTTCTTGACTATCCTCTGAAGAATTATTGTCTTGAGGAGAAATTGATGTCAGAAATTTTATTTTTCCATATAGCTCATTTAGATTATTATTTTCTCCCTCTATATTGGGAAGTGTCAAATCTATTTCAGGAGATATTTGCGGAATTTCTCGACCAATTATAAACTGATCATAATCAACACTATATTTGAAACTATCTTTTTTCAAAATGTTTGTGAAAGCTTGATTCACAAAGGCGGTATTGACAAGATTTAATCTATGACTGATTTTGATATTATGAACGCCAAAATATGATTGATTATCGTGTTTAATTTGATAATTGGAATTTGGGTATAGCACAATTTCATCACTATCTTTGAATTCTTCGAGAAGATTTTGATTTGCTTCAGGGATTTCCGAAAGCAACTGATTCATTATCCTTACATCTGCTTGGCGGAAACCATATATACTTTGCTTTGGATCTCCAACAACAAATAATTTATTTTCTAAACTTTGATAAAATGGAACAATCAATCGAATGATTTCATATTGAACAGAGTCAGTATCTTGGAATTCATCAACTAATAAATAATCGATATTTGCCTTTATATTATTTAAAATATCAGGATTATTTGATAATAAATAATATGTTTTCCATAAAATATCATCATAATCGATTAATCCCGTTTCTTTTTTGTAATTATCGTATTTATCGCGAATGATTAATGATATTTCTTTGATTGTATTGGAATATTCATAAAGTTGCAGAAGATATTTATCATCAAATTTGGAATCCGCAACGGATTTTAGTTTTTCATATATACTTTTGAGTTCATCAGACGTATTAATTAACTGTGTCCTTCCAATTTTAAAAGTAGTAAAATCTTTTAAGTTTTTATTTATAAAATCATATATATCTTTATTTGGTAATATTTTAAAATCATTGTAAAATTGTTCAAATTTAGCTCCAAACTGTTTTGTCCCGTTCGTTTTTTCATCTATACTAATTAAATTATTATACTCTTTTAAAAAAATTGCTTTAAACTGATCGAGATAATATCCAATTAGCTCTTTTGCATTTATGTCAATTTGGGCTCGATATTCCGGAAATGTAAGCGAATATAAGTCTTTCAGTATATGCAAAGTGTTTTCATCTGTTGCAATTTTATCGAGGATTTGACTAATTGTGTTTTTGGCGACATTATTAAGAAGTTTAATGAGTAATGGATTCAATGGATTATTTGCGTTTTCGAGAATTTCTTCAATTGTTTCAAAAATGAAATTATCGATCACTTCTGCTTTTTCGCTCTCTGTAATTGCAACAAAATCAGGACTTAATTCTATTTCTACAGCATGGTCCTTGAGAATTGAGAAGCAAAAGCTATGGATTGTCTGGATGCGAGCATTTGTAATATGTTCGCGAAAAGTAATTAATCTCTGAAATTCAATTATCGGATTTAATGTTTGATAGTCATTAGTAGAAGTGTTATTAGATATTTGCTCATGTAATTTAGAAATTTCATTATTCAATCGTGAGACTACGCGTTGCCTCATTTCAGCAGCTGCTTTACGAGTGAAAGTAATTGCAACAATCTTCTCGATGCGCTCGGGAGGATTTAGCAAAATTAAATTCAAATACTTTTCAACAAGAATTGTAGTCTTGCCTGAACCTGCATTTGCAATTACAATTTGATGCTTATTGTTTTGAAATGTCGGTAATTGCTCATTAGTAAAATTCATCTTACAGCATCTCGATAATCATTGCATTTGCTTCGCCACCGCCAATACAAAGGGATGCAATGCCAATTTTCTTGCCTGTATGTTTTAATGCATAAATTAAAGTGGTAAGGATTCGCGCACCACTTGCACCAATTGGATGTCCCAAAGATACTGCCCCACCATGGATATTAATTTTTTCATAAGGTATTCCGAGATTTTTCGATGTAATAATTGGAACAACAGCGAAAGCTTCATTAATTTCAAATAAGTCAATATCATCGATGTTCATATTTGCTTTTTTGAGAACCTTTTGAATTGCATAAGTTGGCGCGGTCGTAAACCATTCAGGGGCATGGGCATAAGAGCAATGTGCAATAATACGAGCAATTGGTTTTAATCCATTATTTTTCGAGTATTCATCAGAAGTAATAACAAGTGCTGATGCTCCATCATTAATTGTGGAAGCATTAGCAGCTGTGACAGTCCCGTTTGGCTGGAAGGCTGGTTTTAAAGAAGGAATTTTATCAAAATTAACTTTTGTTGGTTCTTCATCTGTATCAATGATAGCGACACCAGCTTTTGATTTTACTTCAATTGGAAGAATTTCATCAGCAAAATCACCATTTTTCTGGGCATCCAATGCTCGTTTATAAGACATTATTGCAAACTCATCTTGTTCTTGACGGGAAATTGCAAATTCATTTGCACAAAGTTCGCCTGCATTTCCCATGTGGAAATCATTATAGCAATCCCAAAGCCCATCATTTATCATCATATCAATTAGTTCGCCATTTCCCATTCGATAGCCCGTGCGTGCTTTCTTAAGTATATAAGGAGCATTGCTCATCGATTCCATTCCACCTGCAACAAACACATTTCCGTCTCCACATCTTATGGATTGGTCTGCAAGCATCACAGATTTTAATCCACTACCGCATACCTTATTAATGGTCGTGCATTCAACTTTATGTGGCAGACCTGCGTATATTGCAGCTTGTCTTGCGGGAGCTTGACCAAGACCTCCTTGGAGGACGCAACCCATTATTGCTTCTTCAAATTCATCAGGAGCAATTCCTGAACGTTTTATAGATTCTTTAATAACAAATGAACCCAATTGTGGGGATGAAAAACTTGATAGCGACCCCAAATATGAGCCAATCGGAGTTCTTACTGCTGATAAAATTACTGAATTCATAAAGTTTCCTTTTTTTATTTATAAAAATATTCAATTTAATAATTTTTTTTAATATTATTTGAATTTAGAAAAGAAGCAAATTCTTTAAAAATTTGTTCAGAGTCAAATGTTGATTCAATATACTTGCGAGCATTTTTTGAAATTTCTTCTAAATTAAATTCATTATCGATAATTCTACGAATAATATTAATGAATTCGTCGGGTGTATTTGCGATAAAGCCATTTATTCCATTGCGGATATCTATGCTTTCTGCACCTAAGGATGTTGAAATAATAATACGACCCATTGCCATTTGCTCGATAATTTTTACACGCACTCCACTTCCTGCAAATAGTGGAACAATAAAAATTGGATGACTTGCGATAAATTCTTTTGCGTCAGCAATTTCACCGAGAAAAACCACATTTTTTGACCTTAGTTTATTTTTCAAGTTATCCGGAGGATTCTTTCCCGCAATATAAAATTTGATCATTGGAAATTCTTCACTTAATTTCTTCCATACTTTATCAATAAACCATGTCAGACCTTCCTGATTTGGAATCCAATTAAGAGATCCTAAATAAGCAAATGAAATATCAGGATTATCATTCTTTTGGTGTTGTTGATTTGCATCAGAAGAATTAATTGGAAAATATGGGTATCTCATGACCTCAATTGGAAAAGGGAGTATGTGAACATTTGCATTTGGAGATAATAATTTGATCAATTTTGTATCTAATTCAGTGATTGATAAGACAATGTCTACTTTGTTGAATAGAATTGATTCAAATTTTTTCAATCTTCTTGCAATAATTTTGAAATAAATCTTTTTAGCTAAATTTTTAGCAGATTTTGAGTTAAGTTCCCAAATCTCATATTCCACATTATGAGCACGGAGATAAATTGGGATGTGCGGATTGATTTGTCGTATTGCATCAACATACATACCCACGAAGCTGCTTTCTAATTGAATGAAATCATATTTATTATTACGAACTTCCTTAATTATTAATTCTCTAAATTTCTTATCATAAAATCTTTCAAGATTATATGGAAGCCGAGAAGCAATCAAATTCCAGATTAATTTTAAGTAATTAATGTTTGTGTCTATCTTATAATCAATTACTTCAATTCCTGTTTGTTCAATTTGTGATTTTACTTGTTCAATTGGGATATAATGCTTTAATGGATTCATAGTGAGTAATGTAATATCGATTCCCACCGATCTATAGCCTTTTAAAACATTAAGTATACCTAATGAACCGCCATCGTTGCCGGCTAGTGGATTTTTATTTGAAATGATTAATGCTCTCATCTATGGCAGGTTGCTGATTGTATCAATATCATTATCATTATTATTTTGGACTTGGTTCTCTTCGGCAAGTTGTGTTTGTTCATTAGTTAGGTCCATTTCAAAGAAACTTTGCTCTGTGAGATTAGACTTGCTTTGAAGTAATTCCTCAAATTCACTATATTTTGGTAAATCATCGCGACTGTTGAGACCAAATACTTTCAAAAATTCTGTTGTTACTTCATACATTAATGGGTGTCCCAGAACATCTTTTCTACCCGCAATTTGTATGAGCGATTTTTCGAGTAGGGAATTAACAATTTCGTTTGAATTTACTCCACGGATTTGCTCGATTTCGGCTTTTGTAATAGGTTGTTTATAAGCAATAATAGCAAGCACTTCCAAGGCTGCTTGAGAAAGTTTGCGATTAGATCGTGCTTTATAGAGCTTGTGAATATAATAACCATATTCTTTACTAGTGGAAAATTGGTAACCACCTGCTACCTCGATTATTTGATATGGTCGATTTGTCTCAAGAAGCTCTGAATTTATAGTGATAATTATTTGTTTTATTTCATCAATTAATTCGTTATTTCCTGTTATCAGTTCTTCTGTAAAATCTATTTTATCATCAGTCTTTTTTTCATTTTGATTGATTGAAAAATCAGATATAATCAATTTTACCAGTGCATCTATATTTAAAGGTTCGTCAGAAGCGAAAATGACAGCTTCGATAATTCCTTTTTTTGTTGTAAAATCTAATTTTTCAAAATTTATATTTTCGTTCATAATTTCTTTAATTTAAATTCATTTTGATTGTTATAATTATTTCGCTGAAATTTTCTTCTTGAAATAAATTTATCTGATTTGTCCTGACTAATTCCAACAAAGCAAGAAAAGAAACAACTATCTCAAT
>DIEP01000025.1 GCA_002418685.1 Ignavibacteria bacterium UBA5771 | reverse complement strand
TTTATAATAATCTTTGAATTCCATAATGGTCCCTGAATCCTTTGTTAAATATGACGATTTTATATTAATTAAGACGAATTAGCCAAAAGGAATTATAACAAACACAAAACAATCCCAGATGGCATGCGAAATCACAATCATCGAACCAGAGCGATATTTCATAAAAAGCAAACCCCATGCGATTCCCGCAACAGCTGCAGCAAGAATCAGTATAAAATTAAAGCTCCATATATGTATAAAAGTATAAATGCAAGTATTAATAATAAAAGCACGCATTGGGCTCATTTTTTTAGAAAGCATATTCTGAGCGAAAGCACGCCAGAATATTTCTTCTGATGGACCAATCCAAAATAATAAAGCTAATCCAATAAGTATAGCGTCAGCTTGATTCTTCGTTGCATATACATTTTCAATCTGATTTGGGGCAAAGTTGAAAATCGACCTTGTTATTAAATTCCCAACAAAGAATATCCCATAAAGAATCACAAATGATCCAACACCATAAGCTATATTTTTGAAATTGAACTTGTATAATTGTTTCAATTCTTCTTTTGGAGTATTTGTAAGTGCAATTGTTGATAAAATACCTGAGGCAATCATCATCATAATCCAAAAATTGAAATATTGCTTGGTCCAGGGAGAAAACATAAGGAACCAAAAAACAATAGCAATTACGTAGCCAAGGTAAAGAGTTCTATTCTTCATAATCTACTTTTCAAAAATTTTTAAAAAATTGCAGAAAGGATAATTCCCACCGAAAGCAATAAGCCGAATTTCATATGCAACTGAGCCGAGCTGACATCCATCATTGCAATCTGTTGAGGATTATTAATTTGTGCAGCTGATATTTCTCTCATATTTTTATATGCCTGAGGCAAAACAAGTAAAACAAGCAATGAGTATGGTTCGAGGATTCTCAATCCAATAAATACTAACACAAGAATATAAGCCCCCGAAACAAGGAAAATGTATTCATACTTGGAAGCTTTATAGCCAATAACAGCAGTAAATGTTTTGATATGGGCTTGTTTATCGTAATTAATATCCCGAATATTATTTGCATTTAAAATAGATGCAATTAGCAATCCAATAGGAATGGATATTAGTAATACATACCAGTTCATACTTTCTGTAAGAGTATAAAACGTCCCTAAAACCATCAATGGTCCCATAAGTAAAAACACAAGGAAATCCCCAAATCCATGATATTTATAATTGAGCGGCTTGGCAGTGTAGAGAATTCCACCAAATAATCCAATTAGTCCGATAATTAACAGGGGATACCCAACTTTTGCAACAAGGAAGAATCCGATAAGTGTGCCAATAGCAAAAAGAATATATCCACCATAAAGCATTTCTTTAGGGTGCATAATTTTTTCGATTAAAACACGACTTCCGCCATAAGTGCCTTCTCTATCAACTCCTTTAGCATAATCATAGTAATCCGATACTAAATTTGTGGCAGCATGATATAATACTCCCGCGATAAATATTAAAGGAAAAAGCCACCAATTAGCTTCCCATCTATTTGTGTAAAATGCAAAAGCACCTCCTACAAGAATTGGGACAATTGAAGCAGGAAAAACAAAGGGTCTTGTTGCTCGAAACCAAGTTTTTAAATTTTTTGTATAAAATATCTTATCCATAAAAAAACCTATTTTGAATTTTACTAAATTTTATTCATTTATTAAATTTCCATAGAGATCGTATTCTGTTGCAGAGGTAATTTTTACTTGAACAACATCACCAGAATTAATTTTTTGCTTGCTCTTAATAAATACCTCATTATCTATATCTGGGGCATCATATTCAGTGCGACCCGAGATCATGCCATCTATATTTTCGTCAATTATCACTTCAACAATTTGACCGATTTTCGATTTATTTCTTTTAAAAGAAATTTCTTGTTGAGCAAGCATAATTATTTCTTTGCGACGATTTTTTTCTTTTGGAGGAATTGGATCGCCAAGTTCAAAAGCGGATGTATCGTCTTCTTGTGAATAAGAAAACACGCCCAACCTCTCGAATTCATATTCTTTCACAAAATCAAGAAGCTCAAGAAAATCCTTTTCCGTTTCATTAGGAAAACCAGTTAGCAAAGTGGTTCGAATAGCAATATTTGGACTTCTTTTTCTAATTTTTTCAATTAAATCAAGAATATTTTTCTTGGTAGTTGCTCTTTTCATTGCGTTTAACACAGAATCGGAAATATGCTGAATAGGTATATCTATATATTTAGCTATATTGGGACGCTCAGCAATTAAATCAAGCACTTCATCTTGCAAACCTTTGGGATAAACATACATCAACCGTATCCATTTAAGTTGTTCAATATCGCTTAATTGTTCAAGTAAATTTGTGAGCATTTTCTTTTTGTATAAATCCGTTCCATAAGAAGTTGTGTCTTGTCCAATCAAAATCAATTCGCGGACGCCATTTTCAGCAAGATGTCGAGCTTCATCGACAAGTTCTTCAATAGGTATGGAATGATGTTTGCCTTTGAATTGCGGTATCGCACAAAAAGCACAAGTTCTATCGCAACCATCCGAAATCTTTAAATAAGCATAATGTTTTGGAGTTAATAAAATTCGTTCACCATGCAATTCGTATTTATCAGAATCCAATTCGTGAAGCAAATCTTTTTGAAAGTTCACACCGAAAAATTTATCGACTTGTGGATAGCGTAATGAAAGCAAATCGTCATACCGTTCAGAAAAGCATCCCGCAACATAAAGTCGCTTAATTATTCCTTTACTTTTCAGGTCAATTGCTTCTTCAATTGCTAATTGATTTTCATCTCGCGCGGGCTGAATAAATCCGCAGGTATTAATCACGAGAATATCGGGATGATCAATGTTAAGATTTAATTCATATTTTGACTTATCAAGTGAGGAAATAAATTTCTCACTATCGACTACATTTTTCGGGCATCCAAGTGTTAATATTGATATTTTCTCTTTTCCGTTCATTTTGATCATCCCAAGAATTATCGAATTTCATTATAAATTATATCAATTTTAGCAATGCTCGGAGATTGTGGAAAGAGATTTTTATAAACAGGAATAAGTGATTTTAACTGTTCAAAATGTTTTATATCATATAAAGTTTGGATTTTCAATAAAAATGCGGGTTCAAAATAATCAGTATCGTTATAATTATTTATTACATCATCGAAATATATCAGTGCTGACAAGGGAGAAGAAATTTTCAGATAAATTTGCCCCGTAAAATACAGGCGATGAGCAAGTTTATTACGCAATTCTTGAATTTTCTTATTAGCATCTATTGATAAAGTATCTTCAGGATATAGCGATAAAAACTCTTGGAATGAATGAATACCTTTCTGGGTATAATCCTGATCTCTATCGTAAGGGGGAGAAAGTTGGTAATAGCACAAGCCAATTTTATACATTGATGCTTTCGAGTAATCGCTTGCAGAATAATTTCTTAGAAGTTTATTATATTGGAATGCAGCAATTATATATTCTTCTTTTGCATAATTTATCTCTGCTGTATAGTATTGAGCATCATCAGCATATTGACTTGCGGGGTATTGCAAAGCAATTATATCAAGCAAAGAATAGGCTGCGTCATATTTTTTTTCGTTAAATAATTTAACTGCATTCAAAAATATTTCTTGGTCATTTGAATAATCAATCTTATCGGTACTTTTGCAACCTACAAAAAAGATTATGCCTAAAAGGAGGATGATTGATTTTTTCAATTTTTATAATATATTAAAGATTACAAATTTAAGGAATTTTTTATAAACATATTATGCAAAGAATAATTCTTTCCAAGTTAATCGATTAATCGAAAAATAAAAGACGTTTATTAGAAAGAAATTGTGGTGGATAGTCTCAAAACGGTCATTTTAAGCATACCAAACGACACCTTCTCAAAAGATAAATTACAGAAATATATATAGGAATGGAATGGAGCAATCCCATTTAATTTTGGATTAACCACTTCATCATATTCATCATAACGATAAATATAATTATTTGCAGCGGCTTTAGTCTTCTTTCACAACTTTATAAATCTTCTTGGATAAACCTTCCACTGAAATTATATAGATACCATTTGGAAATTTTGATAAATCGAATATTGCCTTCACATTGTAATAATTATATTCGCCGCTTTTATGAGAATTTTCGATTTCTATTTTGGGTTTCAGAATTTCCTCTCCATAAAGATTCATCATTGATATTGGTATAAAGTTAAAATCAATTTCAGATTTGCTTTGAATAGTAATTGGCATAATTATTTGAGATCTCGTAGGATTGGGATAGGGATCACTGATTGAGGCATTATCATAAGAGTTGAGTAAATCATCAGTAACAAGTTTTATTTGCACATTGCAAATAGTATTCCCAATATATTCATTCGGTAAAGAGAGGGCAACCAATGGAACAATATGCGTAGAACACACATCATTCAATGTCAATGTGTCCCGCTCATATCCGATTTTCGATGGATAATAGCAAATTTGAAATTCAGATGAATCATAAGCTTTGATATACAAGGGAAATTGGCTCTGAGGAATTGAAAATGCCGTATTATGCAGAATATATAAATCCGTAATTATTTGATCTTGTGAACTTTGATTTTTAACAAATAATGTTTTGCATTTAATATTCGGGAAATTGGTCGATTCAAAGTCAAATTCACTTTGACTAATTGAAAAAGCGAATTTATTAGTGTCGGGTCTTACGATAATGTCAATATAATCGCTTTCTTTCTCGCAATTGTATATATTTCGGACCTTTAATTTAAAAGAACCTGAACTGCCAATTTTTATCATTTTCTCATTTGAAATTGGAACAGGCGAGCTTTTTTCATACCATTCATAAACAGGGTAATCATACGCAGATTCCAACTCAGTCGAATCGCCCAGGCAGAAATTAACAGGTCCATTTACTATAATTTTCGGATCAGGTAGCGGAGCAAAGAATATATCAATACTATCCTTGCTTATACATCCATTTTCATCAACCGCAGAAATGTAATATCTCCCCGATTGAGTGAGACTCGTTTCCTTAGATTTTTCTCCTGTTGACCAATCATAATTCTGGAAATCCTCTTTAACACTTATTTTAACAGTATCACCTTCGCAAAGATTTGTTGTATCCGAAATTTGCAAAGTTAACGGGGATTTTGGAAGAAAATTAACATAAAGCTTTTCTGATGTTCCTGTATCGCAAATTGTGTTATAAGCATAAAGCCAATATTCCCCTGATTTAGTTACTTTTATGTTTTGTGTGGTCTCTCCTGTTGACCATTTATAATTTTCATAATTTCTAGTCGCAGAAAGAATAACCGTATCACCAAAGCAAGCGGGAATTTGCGAAGCAACAATTTCGGGTTTTGCAGTATCAAGTCGAACTAATTTCCAAACACCTTGCCCCACAACAAATGCAGTTGTATCATTAATGCACCAAATATCATCGAGATCTATACCCCCGTCGATCCCACAATTTTTCAATTCCCAAGTATTTCCTGCATCTGAAGTATAATAAATTGATTGTTGCCAACCAACCACCCATCCTTTTTTTGGAGAGAGCAAGAAAGCACCGAACATTGAAATGCCAAGCTCTTTATTTTTCCAAGTTTTTCCCATATCTGTTGACATTCGCATTCCACCGCCGCCAGCTCCACCCGTGCATCCGCTTGAATATGGAATAAGGAAAGATTGTCCCGAGAGAGTTATCTCTTCTTCCCAATCCCTATTGCCTGTTATAGATATTACCTCCCAAGTATTACCAAGATCAGTTGTTCTCCAAATAGCGCCACTACTTGCTGCATAGCCAATGCCCGAATTATTATCAAAAATTACATCTGAAAGCCCCGAATCAAAATAATTTTCAGAGAATAAAGTCCAGGATTTACCGCCATTAGTCGTTTTATAAAATTGCTGCGGATCATCACAGCCACCACCAACAGCAAAACCAAAATTTTCATTTAGAAATATATTTCCCCATATATCCACATTCCCTGGTGGGCTAACATTTGACCATGTTTTGCCACCATCTACTGATTTATAAATTCCGCCCGTTGCTCCTACCGAATTTATAAGACCCGACGTATATCCAACTTTCTCATTAACAAAAAATATACTCTCCAATTGATAGGCAAAGGGTATGACTGCTGTATCCCAATTATTACCACCATCTGTTGTTCTCAAAACTATACCGTTATAACCGCAAACCCATCCATATTGAGGATTTGACTCAAGAAAATACACATCTAAATAATATGCGTTATCATAAGGTTTTGGAATGCCCGTCACCCTTTTCCATTGAGAAAATAACAGATTAGGGAGAGCAATCAGAACAATTAAAGCTAATATTATTTTCTTCATTTGAAGTATGTTTTTCATTTAGACAAAATTAACTCGATTTTGTTGTATAAAAGTACGAGTTCATTAATTATTCTAAAAAGTGCTTTTTTCGGTGCCATTTTTCTAAATTGTGAATAACTTTTGATATTTCTCTAAACCATTTTGTTGCAAGGTATCTTTAAATATAAGCAAATCAATGATACAAGTCTTTTATTTTTAATATATTACGAAAAATATGAATATTCTGTTAATAATTAAAAAATATTATTTAATAGTTTTAAACTCTTCTTTTTTTTGCAATATTTATAAATTGAAAAAAATTTTATCAATGTGGAAAAAAATAATTGATTGCTATTCCCTAAAAATTTGTAAAATTTCGTTTTCAAAAAATTCAAAAGCGCAAAAACTGATTTTGAATTTCAGAATTTTTTTTAATTTACTAATAACTAAGTTCGCAACTTACAATAAAGAGGAATAATGGAAGATTTGATTACAGCATCCGAAATAAAAATTGCAAACAAAGAGCAGAATAGTCAATCTAATCTGCAAAAAATATGGATCAAAGCACTCGAAATATTCCGAGATAATGTGGATATTGCAGCGTTTAAAATTTGGTTTGAACAAATTGAACCTGTCTCATTGCTGGGCAATAAAATAGTTTTGAGAGTTCCAAGTCAATTTTTTTATGAATGGCTTGAGCAGCATTATTCACAGCTGATTCAATTAACATTGAATAGAATCGCTCTTAAAGAAATTGAAATTTTCTACGAAATAAAGCCAAATGCAAAGAATACACCAAATGCTAAAAGTAACAATCCATTGAAACTGAAGAGCCAGAACCAAAACAATTATATGAAACCCGACAATAATAATAATCCTATCAATAAAACACTACATAAAGAATATAATTTTAATAATTTTGTGGTTGGCGAAAGCAATCATATTGCAGTGGCAACGGGCAAGGCAATTTCTCAGAACCCATTAAAAACTCGCTACAACCCTTTTTTAATTTATGGCAATACAGGCTTGGGCAAAACGCATCTTATTCATTCAATTGGTAATGAAATAATCAAAAATTTTCCAAATATGAGTGTGCTTTATCTTACAGGCGAGCAATATTTTATCAATTATACAAATGCTGTAACAAGCAATCGAGTAAATGAATTTAGCGAAATCTATAGAAATGTGGATGTTTTGATAATCGATGATATTCAATTTTTATCAGGAAAAGAGAAAACGCAAGACAATTTTTTCCATACTTTCAATTCTCTTTACCAAGCAAATAAGCTAATAATTTTTACAAGCGATAAATCCACAAAAGAGCTGAAAGGAATTGATCACAGATTGATTTCGAGGTTTAATTCGGGCGTGACAGTGGATATTCAACCTCCTGATTTGAACATGAGACTTGAAATTCTCAAAAAGAAAAGTTTGATAGATGGATTTGAATTGCCCGACGATGTGATTGAATATTTCGCAAAGATTGCAACAGACAGTATCCGGGAATTAGAAGGTGCATATATCAATCTTATTGCTCGGTCCACACTGAAACACCAGCCGATTTCTATGGATCTTGCCCGAGAAGTCGTGAAAAGTATTTATCAGATGGAGAGTCGCGAAATTAGTGTTGATAGTATTAAGCAAATTGTTGCGAACCACTATCAATTAACAGTCGAGCAAATATATTCAAAATCCAGAAAGCAAGAGCTGGTTATTGCACGCCAAATCTCAATGTATTGCGTAAAGAAATTTATGAATCTTCCACTTAAAAAGATTGCTGAAGCATTCGGCAGCAAAGACCACACATCCGTTGTCTATGCAATAAAAAAAGTGGATCATTACCTCCAATTCGATAGAGCATTCCGTAAAAATTATGAAAGTATTGAAAGCGTAATTTGTAGAGAATTTGAATTGGAAACACCACTGACACAGAGCAAATCGAAATAATAATTAACCTTCCGAAGGTTCTGTATTAATAACAATATATATAATTTGGGCAGGTTTGGAACCTGCCCCCTATGGGATAGTCAGTTAATCTTGCATTGTAGAGTTGTAGTTGTAAAGATATGGCATGCCGTGTCTCTACAACTACTATTTCCACTCTATCAAGTGTGGGATACTAATATATTCTTCATCTCGTCGAACGCTGGTCTACATTCCTTATATAAATATTCCGCAGGTTCCAAATCTTCGGAAGGTTATTTTTTTATTTGAATTTGGCTCTATTGCTTAATTAGCTTCCTCACCACAAATCCGCTGTTTGAATATATTTTCAATATATAAACACCTGCTGATACATTTGTTAAATCTAATGTGCATTGATTTCCAAATATTACTTGACTTTTAATTACTTGACCTTGCAAATTAATTATTTCAACATAAGAGATGTTTGCTTCGCTTTGCTCGATTTTCAAATAATCACTTGCAGGATTTGGGAAAACTGAAACATTATAATTAGACAACATATTTTCCTTTACGTCAGAAGGAATTCCATTTTCATTGAAA
>DIEP01000018.1:42679-47681 GCA_002418685.1 Ignavibacteria bacterium UBA5771 | reverse complement strand
TTACTGTTAAAGATATTTGCGAAGGGTTTGTTTATAATGAGCTTGAGGGGAAAGGACTGTTTGGTTTGGCAGGCAAATTAACAATTCAGCCCGAATATCAGCGTAATTATTTCTATGCAGACGGGAAAAAAGATGTGGCGGTTATTGTGTCAATTCTCAAAGGTTATCCGTTAGGACTGATATATTTCAACAAAGTAAGCGACGATAAATTTGAAGTGCTTGACGGTCAGCAGCGCATAACAAGTTTTGGAAGATACGTTACTAATAAATTTGCAGTCAAAGACGAAAACGGAATGGAGCAGTATTTCAGTGGTATTGCATCCAATAAGCAGGAATTGATTTTGCAAACCCGACTGCTTATTTATGAATGTGAAGGCACGGAAAGCGAAATCAAAGAATGGTTCAAAACTATAAATATTGCAGGTGTTCCCCTCAATAATCAAGAATTACTTAATGCTGTTTACTCGGGTCCATTCGTAACATTGGGAAAAGAAGAGTTCAGTAATAGCCGAAATTCAAATATTCAAAAATGGAGTGCATATATTTCGGGAAGTGCAAACAGGCAGGATTTTTTGGAACGGGCATTAGACTGGGTAAGCAAAGGAAATATTGGTGACTATATGAGCCGTCACCGATATGACAACAACATAACAGAATTGAAAACTTATTTTAATAGTGTTATTGACTGGGTTTCAACTGTATTTATAGACGTTGAAAGCGAAATGCGGGGACTTGAATGGGGTCGTTTATATGAAACATATCGGACACAGCCATATAGTCCCCAAAATGTATCTGAACAAGTCCATCAACTGTATGCAGACCCTTATGTGAAAAACCGTAAAGGAGTTTTTGAATATATTCTTGGGGGTTCGATAGACACGAGACTGCTTGATATTCGGGTATTTGATGAGGCAACCAAAAAATCAGTTTACGCAACACAAACAGCAGAAGCAGTGAAAAACAATGTTTCAAACTGTCCTTTATGTGCAATCGGACACGATTCCAACAAAAATAAAATTTGGAAGTTGGCAGAGATGGATGCAGACCATGTGACAGCTTGGAGCAAGGGTGGAGCAACAGATTCAAAAAATTGTCAGATGTTATGTAAGTCTCATAACCGAGCAAAAGGAAATAAATAAGAGGAAATATAAAAAAAAGGAAATAAATATGAAAAATGTATTTAAGCAATACCACCAGTTTACAGAAAATGAATTTAAACAATTATGGGCAAATTGTTTGTTTGTATTTGATGCAAATACTTTATTAAATATGTACAGATACAGTAGAGATACTGTTATTACTTATTTTAATGTCCTAAGAAGTTTAAAAGAGAAAAAACAATTATGGCTCCCATATCAGGCTGGGTATGAATTTTATGAAAATAGAATTGCTGTAATTTCTGAATATGAAGGATCATATGATTTAGTATTAGCTAAGTTAAATAAAGCAAAGAAAGACATTGAGGAAAGTTATAAATATCACCCATTTTTAGATTTAAAAGAAATAAAGAAGAAAATGGATGAGGGGCTTAAGGGTGTAGAAAATGAAATAAATAAAGCTAAAAAGAATCATCCTAAATGGATGGAGAAAGACGATGTATTAGATATGATAAATAATTTGTTTGAAGATAGTGTCGGAACAAATTACGATGAAGAAAAACTCAAAGAAATTAAAGAGGACGGGAAAAAGCGATATGAAAAAAAAATACCACCAGGATATAAGGATGATAAAAAGTCAGAAGATCAAAGATATGGTGATTTGATTTTATGGTATCAAATAATAGATAAAGCAAAGGAAAGCAAGAAACCAATAATATTGATATCTGGTGACGTGAAAGAAGATTGGTGGTTAGTAAAAGACCGTAAAAGAATTATGCCATTACCACAGTTGAAAAAAGAAATGTTTGAAAAAGCAGGAGTTGATTTTCATATTTATACGGCAGATAGATTCTTAGAATACTATGATAGCAAACCTATTAATCAAGACGCTATAAACGAAGTTAGACAAGTAATAGAATTAGAAGAGCTAAGAAAGATAATGATAAGACAAGAAATTATGGAGAGACAAAGTGATATAGCCGCTAGATTTTTTGATCAATATTCAACGAAATATATTAATCTCTTCGAAGAATAGCAGGATTATTTATGAAAATTAATCACTTAAAAATTCATCCAAAATATTTAGAAGAGGCTGAACACATATCTCATAGATTAAGATTTTATAGAAATAGAATCGCCCACGGTGATTTTGACAGAAAATCATTTCATAGAATTTATTTTGATATTAAAGAATTTACTTATATTTTTGATAAAGAAATGCATTATGAAGATATTGACCCTGAGTTATCAATGATAATAAGAGTGATTACTGAGAGAATAGGAAAGATTATTGATAGGTTAGAGCATTTAGATCATTTCTAAACAATTACAATCCACCCCATTCAAAAATAGAGGAACTGAGCGCTGAACTATGCCCGAATGTGATGGAGTTTAGGGAGTTGGGTAAAATTTGCAAAAATGAAACGGGTAAAATTAATAGTTATCGTTAGGACACTGAAGCATTATTAATCGCAGGCAATGCCAATGTCGACGAAGCAAAACATTATATCGGCAAGTTTGAAGCCTACTCGCGAACCTATGTGCTAATTAATTATCGATTCCCCTGGTTCAGAAAAATATTTCTTTTTGAAATGCAATGCTACATTGACTAAGCTAATTAATACAGGCACTTCCACGAGAGGACCAATTACTGCTGCAAATGCTTCGCCACTATTGATTCCGAACACTGCAATAGCAACTGCAATTGCTAATTCAAAATTATTGCTTGCTGCTGTAAATGACAAAGTTGCTGACTTTTTATAATCCGCTCCGATTCGCTTTGAAGCAAAAAATGAGAATAGAAACATCAGAATAAAGTAGCAAATCAGTGGAATTGCAATTCTGACAACGTCAAGTGGAATTTTGATAATATATTCACCTTTCAATGAAAACATCACAAATATCGTAAAAAGCAAAGCAATTAAAGTAATTGGGCTGATTTTTGGAATAAATTTTTGCTCATACCATTGCTTTCCTTTTAATTTTATAAAGGAAAATCGCGTTAGCATTCCCGCAATAAAGGGTATACCAAGATAAATGAACACGCTCGATGCGATTTGTCCAATAGTTATTTGAACCTTAAAAGTTTGTAAACCAAGCATCGAGGGGAAAACTGAAAGAAATAAATACGCATAAACCGAAAAGAAAAGTACTTGAAAAATGGAATTGAAAGCGACCAACCCCGCTGCATATTCAGTATCGCCACCCGCAAGTTCGTTCCACACAATCACCATAGCAATACATCTTGCAAGCCCTATCAATATCAAGCCCGCCATATATTCGGGATAATTATGCAAAAACAAAATTGCAAGCAGAAACATAAGAATTGGTCCGATAACCCAATTCAATACAAGAGAGAGAGATAGGACTTTAACATTTTTGAATACATCGCCTAACTCTTCATATTTTACTTTGGCAAGCGGTGGATACATCATCAATATTAGCCCAATTGCGATTGGAATATTAGTTGTTCCACTCTGGAATTGATTGATAAACCCACTAATTGGTGGGAAAAAATAGCCCAAAAGAATCGCAATTAACATAACTGCGAAAATCCAAAGACTGAGATATTTATCCAGAAATGAGAGCCGATTTATATTAGATTTCATTATATTTTTATTAAAATGAGTATAATTGCAAAATTAAGGATTTGATGATTAATAAAAAATTGCCATACCTTTGTTAATTTGGATGCTATTTGAATTTTAATATTTATCAAATTGATTAAAATATTATGATTTTTTTGTATTTTTGTAATGTATAATTTAGAATTTTATGGAGGTGCATTTTCAGTTTTGAAATATCAAAAAATGATGATTATTATCATACGGGAACAAATGATGGGAAAATTCATCTGAAAGGAAGGGTGCTTGTCCTTAATCAAAACTATGAGCCCATAAGCGTTACAAACACAAAGAAAGCAATTGTTCTGCTTTACCTTGAAAAAGCTGAAATGATAGAAACAAACAACGGTTCACTTGTCCACACAATTTCAAGGAATTTCCCATATCCAAGTGTAATCCGTCTTTATACACGTTTTCGTCGTCCATTTAAGACTATCGAACTTTCGCGTAAGAACATTTTTCGTCGGGACGGTATGCAATGCCAATATTGTGGTAAGAAGAATGTGCAATTGACACTCGACCATGTTTTGCCGCGCTCACGTGGAGGCATTGATTCGTGGGAAAACCTTGTAACAGCATGTGTTTCGTGCAATAATAAAAAGGGCAATCATACACCTGAAGAAGCAGGAATGAAGCTATTGACTGTCCCCAAAAAACCTAACCATTTGTTTTTTATCAAGCAAAATCTCAATTCTGAAGAAGATAATTGGAAGCCATATTTATTTATTTAATTTTGTATATATAATTTTTTTTAATTTTAATAATTTATTTTGTAATTTTGTTTTTGTAATAAATATTTTTAAAAAAATATAGGAGTTTTTATGAAAATACGTAATTTGTTTCTCGTGCTTTTTGCAGCAATATTTGCATTTACAGCTTGTGATGATACAAATAATCCTGTAGATCCAACCGACAAACCAATAGCACCAACATCTTTGCAGGCAACCTCAAAGAATGAAAGCACCGTCATTTTGCGTTGGACGGCATCAACAAGCGAGTCAAATTCATTATTTGACAAATATGTATTGACAGTCACAGGTGGAGCAAATCCAATTCAACCTTTTGATATAGCGAAAGGGACAACGTCAGCAGAAATCTCAGGACTTAGTGAAGGCACAATTTATACTTTCTCAATAGCTACAAAATTTACTGATGGAACTACAAGCAGCACCTCAGCACAAATTCAGTGGTCACCCGCCACAAGATTTGTCCGCAATCAAAATGATCAACCAATTCAAGTTTACGAATCAGCCTCAAATTTTGGCAGTGGACTTGTTATTT
>DIEP01000018.1:41144-42643 GCA_002418685.1 Ignavibacteria bacterium UBA5771 | reverse complement strand
GGACTTGACACAAGAAATGGAAAGTTAGTGCTTGCTTCAGCAAGACTTCTTGACTATAATTTTATTACTCAACCAGGAGTAACTGAAATTGCAAGTGAGGTAATCAATGCAAATAGTTTAGATGATGTTTTCGATAGCCAAGCATTAGACGCAAAATATTTCCAAGAAAGATCGATCGATTTAACTCAACAAAATTCAAGCTTTGTATTAGTTGTTCGATTTAGACATCTCGGATCATTACAATATAACTATGCTAAGGTGTTGGTAAAATATAACAATGGATTTTTGCAAGGAAGTCCTGACAACCGATATGTTGCATTCGAAATCTCATACCAGAAACAAGCGGGTGTTCCTTATGCAAAGACACCTTCAATGACATTAGAAAATAATAACGCAAAATAAAGGAGAAGAGAATGAAGAAAACACTCGGTATATTCTTGATTTGCCTAATGGTTGCAAGTGTTTCAACTTTTGCACAAACAACGAAGAAAACAACTGTAAAGAAAGCCCCGAAACCAATAGTTGGAAAGGTAGTAAGTCTTAACGAAGTAGCAACAGGTAATTTTCGAACATGGACCAAAATGGAAGCAGATACTGCTGCTTCACTTGGCACACCATTTGTTCTCTTAGTTGGCACTGGCTCAAGTGCAAAAGTTTATATTGTTTTGTTTGAAGATGGCTCTTTTGCAGGCAAGCAATTAGCCAAGTATGCCTTCAATAAAAAAGTTGGAATAGTTGGCAAAACTAAAGTAAAAAATAAATTAAATTTCATTATTGCCGAAAAAATTGAATCAATGGAATAATTTTTGCTTATGTTCTGGTAAAACAATAATATGGCTGATATTCCACCGAATAGATTAATTTTCAAAGAAAGACTTAGCGGCGGATTTTCAAATACAAAGGCAAGTGGGTCATTACCTGATCCCTTGCCTTTTCCTTTATTTTTAAATCTGGGCTGCGGCAATGATATACGTGATGGGTTTATAAATATTGATTTATTCAACGAAAACCCAAATGTTGTATATATGGACATCCGATCTCTCGACTTACCCAATAATTCTGCTGATTTAATTCTTGCAAGCGATATTCTTGAACATTTTTCTCATCGAGACACAGAGCAAATCCTTGCGGAATGGGCACGCGTGCTCAAACCAAATTGCGAAATTATTATACGTTCACCATCATTAAAAAAGCAAGCTCAAACATATTTGCAGGGAACTTGGGATGCAGATATTACTTCTTATATGATATTTGGTGGGCAAACAAATCCAGGAGATTATCACTGCGTCGCATTCGATAAAGAATCGCTCGAGAAACTTTTCGCAAATGTTGGACTCGAACTGGTTTTCTATGAAGAAGAGGAGACTTCGCTTGACCGAGGTTTTATTAATATTAATTTTATTGCTCGAGGCAAAAAAGTATCCGCTTTACCCCTTAAACAAAATATAGATAAGTCAATTAATGAAAATATAATTAATGAAAATATAATAAATGAAAAT
>DIEP01000018.1:0-41050 GCA_002418685.1 Ignavibacteria bacterium UBA5771 | reverse complement strand
AAAGCAGAGGATAATTCATCTCAATTGAATATTGAAGGGCAAATTCCACAATTGAACATCGTTTGGGAAGGCTCACAATTTGTGTATCACTCACTTGCTTTAATAAATCGCGAGGAATGCTCGAACATTATTGATGCTGGCGTTGCAAATCTCACGATTGTCCCTTATGAGCCTGATCAATTTTCTTTTGAAATTTCTGAAAAATATAAAAAGCTGGCGCAAAATGACATTCGCTATAAGCCCGAAGTATCTCAAGAAATCAGTCATCTGCCATACGTCTGGATAAGACATCAATGGCCCCCAAAAGCACAACCTCCAGCTGGTGCCAAATGGATAATTATGCAACCATGGGAATTTTCGCAATTAACAAAAGAAATCGCTGAGATTTTCCGGAACGCTGACCAGGTTTGGACTCCTTCTAATTATTCGCGGCAATGTATGATAGAATCGGGCATTGATTTTAATAAAGTGCAGGTCGTTCCGAATGGAATTGACCCTAAACTTTTCACTCCGAACGGAAATACATATCCACTGAAAACGAATAAAAAATTGAAATTTCTTTATGTCGGCGGGACGATTTACCGCAAAGGGATTGATATATTATTGCAATCATATATAAAAGCATTTTCAAACGATGATGATGTGTGCCTTATTATCAAAGATATTGGGGGCGATACTTTTTATAAAGGGCAGACAGCGGAAGAATTAATAAGAGATATTCAAAGAAATTCTCACTCTCCCGAGATAATTTATATAAAAGACTATCTCAGTGAGCAAGAGATGGCATCACTTTATCGCAGCTGCGATGTGTTTGTTTCTCCTTATCGCGGGGAGGGGTTCTCACTGCCAACGCTTGAAGCAATGGCTTGCGGATTACCTGTTGTAGTGACCAATGGAGGCGCAACAGAAGATTTTGTGTTGGATGAATTTTCTTGGAAAATCGAAGCAGGGCTGAAATCTATTGGCAATGTGCTTGATGGGAAGCAATTGACGGGTGAAGCTTTTCTGCTTGAACCGGATGCAGAAGATTTGGAGGAAATTCTAAAATCAATTTATAAAACGCCATCTGTAAGACTATCAAAAGGATTGCAGGCATCGGCTTATGCAAGGAAATTTTGGAATTGGAAACGTTCCACTTTGAAATTACTTTCGCTACTTGATGAGCTTTGCTCAACAAGTCTTGCCAATGCCGCTGACAACCGCTTGCCAGAATATAATGACGATTTTATTGATTTAGGAAGGGCAGAATACCTTTTTTCAAATGATGAATTTGAAAAATCTGAGCAAATTTTTGAAAATTTATTGTCAAATAATTTTGCAAATGAAATTTATAAAAAACATATTTTCAAAAGAATAATTCAATTGAAAATATTTACTCAAAATTTTGAAAAAGCAAAGAGTTTAATCGAAGAATATAAAAATTATTATTCTGAAGATTACGATTTGCAATTTATAAAATGCCAAATGGCATATTTAACCAATAATTCTACTGAAGGATTTGAAATTACTACTTTTTTGCTTGATAATTGGAAATTGGAAAAATTCAGTTCCACACTTGGATTCAGTTTGGATGACTTGCTTGTTTTGACGGGGAATTTATTTTTATCGACTAAAGAAAATTATTTTGAGGCTCTTGACGTCTATGAACTTGCTTTAAAGGAAAACCCTGAGAATGCCGAGGCATGTTACGGATCTTCAATTGCTTATTATAATCTTGGCTATCCTGAACAAGCCCAAACAATGATAGACTGGGCGATAAAATTACAACCAGATTATTACGAAGCAATTACATTCAATAATATAATAAATGGAAGACAACAGAGAGACTAATCAAAAACAAAAGAGCGGAACGCTCTACCTTATTTCTTCTCCAATTGGCAATAATAAGGATTTTACATTTCGTGCATCGGACGTTCTTCAGAAAGTAGACCTTGTGCTTGGCGAAGAAATGAAAATAACTGCACAACATCTGTATCAATTACGACTTGATAAGCCGATTGATGCATTAAATGAACATAATGAAGCTGAAAAAGTTCCCGAGATAATAGCTTTATTAAAAGAAGGCAAGAACATTGCATTAATGCCTGACGATGGCACACCGGTGGTTGCTGATCCAGGGTTCCAACTTGTTCGTGCCTGCATAAATGAGGGTATTACTATATCTCCAATACCGGGAGCAAGTTCGATACTTTCCGCTTTGATTTGCAGCGGATTTACAACTAATCAATTTCTTTATGCGGGATTTTTAAGTAGGACAGATGATGAACGCAGAAAGCAAATCACGTTTCTTGCACACGAACCACGTACTGTGATAGTGATGGATACGCCCTATCGTATGAAATTATTACTTAAATCTTTGGCAGACGTTATACCTGATAGAAATGCATATATTGGTATGAATTTAACACTTTCTTCGGAGACACATCAACGCGGCACTTTCGCTGAACTTTACGAAAAGTTCAAGGACCATAAAATGAAAGTCGAGTATGTGATAGTTTTTGAAGGTGCCAAACACGAACTTAAAACATTCCCTATAGCAAGCGAAAGTGGGGATCGGAAAGTATTTAATATCCGCCATTCAAGTTCAGAAAGAGAAGGCAGACAATTCCGACCACGAACAAGTGGTAGATCTGAAGGAGATAGGAGGAGAGACAACCGAGAAGGTGGAGACCAAAAAGTGTTTGGAACCCGCCATGCTTATTCAGACCGCGACTCATCGCGAAGCAGAAATCCCCGCCCAATCACTCGATTTAAAGGAGGAGAGGGTGAAGATTCCAAAATGCAATTTAAAAAAGCAGATGAATCAAGCCGCAGAAGTTCATCTGAAAGGAGAGGATCACGCGACAGCAGAGATTTCCAAGATAGAAGAGGTTCACGCGACAGTAGAGATTCCCAAGATAGGAGAGGTTCACGCGACAGCAGAGATTCCCAAGATAGGAGAAGTTCGCAAGGCAGACCTTCGAAATTTGTAAAATCGTCAAAATCTAGTTCAAAACAAAATAGAAGTAGTGGCAAGAAATTCACAAAGCGGTAAATCTCTATATTTTCAAGCATTTCGTTTTGTAAAGCCATTTATGGGTTTAATTGCGTTAGCTTTAACAATGAATATTATTTTTTCATTGTTGAATACATTTACAATAACGCTGATTAAACCTGTATTTCAAATTATTTTCGGTGGAAGCAATGTTGCAACAACTGCTACAAATGCACTTACAAGTCCCCTTGATAATTTTAAAAATGGATTTTTCAATTTTATAACAAATCTTGTAATTTCACAGGGCGATGCAATGCAAAGCCTTGTGAAATTAAGCATTGTGATAATTATTTCTTTTATACTGAAAAATTTTTTCAAATATATAGGTAGCATCACAACTGTTAAGTATGAAGAAGGGATTATAAAGTTAATTCGTGATGCAGTTTTTGAGAAATTGACTACCTTTTCGCTTGGGTATTATTCGCAGAAAAGGCAGGGCAATTTTATCTCAATTATAACAAATGAAACAACAGCATTGAGCAATGCAACAATTTCTGCCTTTTCGACAATTATCCGAGAAGGTATACAAATTTTGCTTTTTGCTGTTTTGCTTTTATCGATTTCGTGGGATTTAACACTTATTACATCTGCAACGGCAATAGTGGCAGTGATAATATTACGTGTTACCAGGAAATTTCTAAACCGTTATGCGGGAAGAATGCAATCTGCAATGGCTGATTACACATCAACGATGCAAGAGACTTTTTATGGAATTAAGATTATTAAAGCATATAATGCTGAAAATAATTCGATTTCTAAATTTTTCAAAGACACCCTGAATTATGTCAAGGCAGCAATTAAACATAAACGCATAATAACTCTGATTCCTGCTTTCAATGAGATTTTTGCAGTATTCGCGCTTTGCATTGTTTTATTTTATGGTGGCTCGAAAGTATTAAACAATCAATTGACAGCTGACGATTTGATGTTGTTCCTCTTTTCGCTATTTTCAATAATGTCCCCATTGACAACCGTTTTATCTAACATTGCTCAAATTCCGCGTGGATATGTTGCTGCTGAAAGAATTTTTGAAATTCTAAATGAAGAAGAAAAAATCAAATCGGGTAATAAGAGAAATCCCACATTCAATCACTCTATAAATTTCAATGATGTATCATTTGCTTATGATAAAGAGTTAGTCCTCAAAAATATCAATCTTGAAATTCAAAAGGGAAGAAAAATCGCATTAGTGGGTGGAAGTGGAAGTGGAAAATCTACTATTCTTGACTTATTAATCAGGTTTTATGACCCACAAAAAGGCAATATTACGATTGATAATACAGACATACGCGAATTCAATCTTCAAGATTACCGCTCGCTATTCGGCATAGTATCGCAAGAAACGATGCTTTTCAATGATACTATTGAAAATAATATCCGCATAGGACGCAATGATATTAGCTTTGAGTCAGTAGTAGAAGTCTCGAAGCTCGCGAATGCTTATGATTTTATTATGCAAATGGAAAATGGTTTCCAGACTCATATTGGCGATAGAGGGATGACACTTTCGGGTGGCGAGAGGCAACGAATTGCCATAGCTCGTGCATTATTGGGCAATCCCGAAATACTAATTTTTGATGAAGCAACGTCTGCTCTCGATTCTGAATCAGAAAAGATTGTGCAGAACGCAATTAACCGCGTTTTAAAAGATAAAACAGCAGTGCTTGTTGCTCATCGGCTTTCCACAATCACCGATGCCGATGAGATATTCGTGATAAAAGATGGAACGATAATTGAGCATGGTTCTCATCGGCAATTGATTGCAAGCAAAGGCGCTTATAATTATCTTTATGAATTACAATTCGAGAATGGGAAGTAGTACTGCTCTTTCAATCTCTGCCATAAATCCAAATAATTAGTCATCGCAAACTCGTATCCGAGCAAAGCAATCTCTTTAATTTACCTTTAATTTACTATTTATAGAAAGAATAAAGAATGGTATAGGAAATATAAAATAACCTATGTCAAAGTAAGAAGAACGTTCAAAAATGGATTCATAAAAACCATAATTGATACAATGCAGGGAAAAAGATATTGCGACTAATACAAAAAGAACTGCCCCAATATAAAAAAATACATCCCGAATATTTCTCAAATATTTGACAAAAAAGATTATAACAAGTGGTGCTAACAGTATCACAATCTTGGGCAGATATAAAGATTGCACTGAAAAAGGTCCTTTGTGAAGAAAATATTGTGTATCCCAAATAATAAAAGGAACAATCGTAGCTATAAAAGATAGTATGCAAATTGCAGAGAAAATTATCATCTGCCGATAGTTTGAACGAAAGAAATACAGTATAAAAATAGCTATGACAATTCCTGCAATCAATCTTGTTGAAAGTAAAAGACCATATAATATTGCTGTTAAAATAAATGGCAAATTGATTTTATTTTGTAATAAATACTTTTTAGTGAATAAGACTGCTAAAATTACTAACACTACATTAAAAAACAATTCACTTCTAACTAATATTTCATAATAAAACATCGGTAAAGTTAGCAGTAAAAACAATCTCATAACAATATCTTTCATTGTTATACTATAATAAAAAACTATAATCGCAAATATTACAAATCCTAATACTTCCATAAATCCCAATTCTCCAATAAGATAGAAAGGTAGTGCAATTATGAACATCATTGGGAAACTTGAAGGATTCGCGGGAGTATTGTATGGGAATTTACCCGATAATAAATTTGCAAGCCATTCATTGATAGCAGGTAATCTACCAACTTGCGATGTATCCGGGGTTGCAATCACTAAAATAAGCATTGCTAATGTAATTATACTAACAATAATAAAGAATTGTCTTTTATAGTCAATCTTTAGTTTTTGAATATTTACTGAATCAATTTTGAATAATAATAAGATTACAATGATACTAAACAGAATTGCTAAAATCAAAGCTATTTGATATGAATGAAAAAGGCGAGTGGCATACTTTACAAAGAATAGACAACTAATTAAATTTATTATTAGTATAGATATATAATTGATCACTCGATGTGAAATATGCATAGAATCAAGCAAAGAATTTTCGCATTGTTAAAGAAAAATTTAATTGAATATTAATATATGTTAGCAATAATTTTATTTTGCCTTAGCGTTCCCAACCAATAGGTATTTTCACTTGATAATTTCCCATAATCGTTTACACTGACTATTAAGTAAAAATCATCATTAGGAGCAAGCTCTGTCGCAGAATGAAGGAGCTCAACAATTTCCGAAAAATCATTTGACTGGCGTAAAAGCATGATTTGCGAATCATCAACAAATCGCGGTTCACTTTTAATCGAAAAAGCCAAATACAAATATTTTTGAATGTCTTCGGGAATACTATCAGGGAGGGTTAGAGTTTCAAGTTGGACTTTTGGAATGCCTAACCCGTTAATTTGTTTTGCAGATGTTTTTGATAAATCAAGAATTCTTTTTCGTATAAAAGGTCCTCTATCGTTAATTAGCGCCAGAGTTGAAGACCCATTTTTTAGATTAGTAATTCTTATGATGTTACCAAAATCAATCGTTCGATGGGCTGCTGTAAATTTATTCATATCAAATCTTAATCCGCTTGCAGTTTTTCGATTGTGGAATCGTTTGCCATAATATGAAGCAATACCCTCTTGTGAAAAACAATTAACTTGATTTAAACTATCTATATAATTTTGTCGGATGGTCAGATTAAGGTCTTCTGATGGCTTGGCTTCAAAAATGAGGGGTTGGTTCAAAGTATCTTCTGCTTCTGTAAAGAGAAGAACTGAAATGAAAAGAATAATTATTGAATGGGCTAATCGGGATTTCCAAAGAAATTTCCATATTTTTTTTAAATTCATTAGGCTCTATACTATTTGTGGAACATAATATCAGTGCATTCCTGCATCTATCTCCTTTATAATCAATTAAATCTATATTAAACATTTGAATTTATTTCAAAATAAAATTATAAGATTATTAATAACGTATAAAACGACAAAATTATTTAAAATTATTTAAAAAGAAGAAAATTCATAATTTTGATGTTTATTACGTCTCAACTTTTTTAATTTATTGAAAATAATGTTTAGGTCTCTATTTAGCTTCAAATTGTTCTGTGTTATTGGAATTGCCGTTGCTTTATCAGCCTGTGCCAATGAGAACCCGAATCTTGTAAATCCACCGTCAAATGTGGATTATATCAAAGTGAGATTTATAAATTTAGCAGGCGATTTTCAATTGAGGGGTATTAAATTGGATGGTAATGTGATTGCTCAATCTGTGGCGTTTAATACAAGTTCTGGAGCTGTTAATCCACCTGCGGACTCGGGCTACTTGTCAGTTTATAAAGATGGAAAAAAGGAATTCACACCTGCAAGAATGACTCATTTCCAGAGGGATATAACATACTCATACTTCGCATTGCCTTCATTCATAGGGAATCCAAACAACCTGAGCGTGGATACGCTTATTACTATGACTACTTCGCTTGGAATGCCCGCGAATACACAGGATTGCTATATTAAACTTTTCAACGCATTTCCTGATAGCTTATCAAGTTTCGCAATGACTATCGGATGCCCAAGTGCAACTCAGATATTTTCTAATGTATTCTATAGGCAAATTACTCAACCAATGTTGATTAATACGGGCAATGTCCCCATCTCGATTAGCCGACGCACTCCTCATGGCGAAACAATACTCGGGACATACTCAATTAATTTAATCAGCAAGGGACAATATGCTGTAATAGTTACTCAAGATGAAAACAACAATCCCAAGATAATGCTTCTGGATGAATTTAAATCTGAATCGGATGCTTTATCTCCTGCTAACCCCGTTATTGAAAGATATTCGCGGATTCGTTTAATTAATATTTCGCAATCCAAAGTGTCAGCCATCAAAGATCCAGGCGATGTTATTGCCAATGATTTGCAACCACTTTCAATTGGCGATTATGCACAAGTGGGTGCATGCAAAAGCGCTGCTCTTGATAGCGTATATTTTTTCCAAAATGGAAGCTATTCAACTTCTTTAAAATATTCCTTCGATGTTTTGAAAGATTATTCAATAATTTTACTTGATTCAGCATCAAAACTTGCAAATAATGCAATTGTCATTCCACCTCCTACAAGTGTAAATTTCAGTGGGAAATCGCTTATTACTGTTATCAATGCAACTACATCGCTTAATTCTTTCGATTTATCAATTGCTTCACGTGGCGATGCTTCTGCTATTGGATTTTCATCAGGAAGTTATTTGGCGAAATCACTCACATTTTCGCAAGTTTCCCAACCGATGGTAATTGATGCAGGAATTTTACCCTTTTCAATATTTACTGCGGGAACACCTTATTCTCTGATTTATAATGGCTTTGCAAATGTTCAAGCAGATAAATCATATCTATTAATTGTATTCAATGACTCGCAAAATAACCTGAAAACTACTCTGATTGATAATACTCAAGAAAATGCACCCGTTCAATTCCTTGATAATTGTTCATTTCTGCAAGTTTTGCAAGCAATTTCAGGAACAGAAAGCATTAAACTTTCAATTCCTGGACAAATTCCGTCGGGAACTTTATATTATTCAAGTTCACTTGCGTCCGTGCTACCCATTGCTCCCACGCAAATAAATGCATCAGTGAATTCAGCTAATTTGAACATCTCCATAAATCCAGACCCCGCGAAGCATTATACCATTATATTCTCAGGAAGCAAGGAATCACCTGATTATATTTTGATTGAAGATGATATTCGCACTCCTGAAGTAACCAATTATAAATATCGTTTTGTCAATGCAAGCAATGATTTGTCAAGCGTTGGCGTGGCTTTGGATACAAGTTTCCAGCCATCACTTGCTGTGTTGAATTATAAAACTGTTTCACCTTTTGCAAGTGATGTGCAGCAGAAGCTTAAAACATTTTATTTTTATAATGCAGAAACCAGTAAATTATTAACAAAAATTTCATTAAACTTCACATTAAGCAAGTCCTACACAATCATTTTTGCAGGTTCAAGTAAGAATAAAGACGGCTATTCATCTATGATAATACAGGATTATTGATGCTCAAATCGAAATTTACAGTTCAAAGCGAGTCTGATTCTGACAATTTGCAAATAATTGATTTACCTAATCACATTAAATTGATTTATGATTATGTGCCAAGTTTGAAATCATTTTCTCTTGGGATAGGCGTAATGGTAGGTTCACGCGAGGATCCTTTGGAAAAGCCCGGTATAGCTCATTTTCTGGAACATCAACTATTCCGAAGAAATTTGCACCGCACGTCAACGCAAACTTCCAAAGAATTCGAGCGAACGGGAACGATCAATAATGCCTTTACTGAAAGCGAATATACAGTTTATTTTATTAAATCTTTAAATAATAATTTCAAAAAGGTATTCAAATTATTGGCTGATTTTTTTCTGTGTCCGGTTTTTGATGAGAGAGATTTCAAAAAGGAGCAAAAAATTATTTTAGAGGAAATCAAGTCATATCAAGATGATCCCGAAGAGAATATTTTCGATTTGGGCAATAGTCTTGTTTTTTCTCATCATACATTAGGCAATCCAATTGCGGGAACGGTTAAAAGCGTCTCCCACTTTAATCAAAATGATATTTATGAATTTTTCAAGCGCTATTATTCTTCTGATAATATAGTTATTTCATATTCAGGCAGCCATCCTATTGAATTTGTTCGCAATTTTGCGTTTGAATTATTTAAAGATTTCGGCAATCACACTCCAGCACAAGTTAGAACTCCCCTACCTAATAATACGATTGATAAGTTGATCATTAATAGGAAAATTGAGCAATCGCACATATTATTATTGAAGCGTTTTGATAATATTGACTCCGATTTTGTACTGAAATTGAAATTATTGAATTATATACTTGGAGAAGGACCAAGTTCATTTATCAATCAGAATATCCGTGAAAAGCAGGCAATATCTTATTCAGCGTTCTCATTGGTCGAACATTTTACAGATACTAACTTAATTGAAATATATTTTGCAACAGATAAAAAGGCAATTTCCAAGACCAAAGATTTGCTTAATGAAATATTTGAAAAAATCACAAATAAAAAAATATCGAAGCAACTTTTCGCAATCAGCAAGAATGCACTATTAGCTCAAAATATCTACAAATCAGAATCAAGTTATGAGCGGATGCTGAATAATATACGTTTATATCAATTGGATGGCAATTTCGAGTTCGATAGGGATTTCCAGAAAAATTTGGATGCAATCGATTATGCGGAATTCTTAGATTGGGCAAGCAATATATTTGCTGACAATAAATTTTCAGAAGTTCAAATCCTACAGAATAGAATTTGAAAGACAGTCTTATATTGTGAATTACGAAAGCACTTGGTTGGTCATTGCCTATGGAATTCGCAGGCTATAAAAGAAAAGTAATAATCATTTATTACCAATAGCTTTTCTCTTGATGCTTCTTTTAACCAATCAATATTATAAATAATATTTTATACCGAGCAATAGCGAGATTTTTGAAAGTCCCCAATCGCCATCATCAATTAAATTAAAGAAATAGTCCTGATAATATGCTTCGAGAAATGCTTTGAAATTATATCGAATTGGATAAGAGAAGCCAGCCCCGACATAACCACTGAGATTGAAGCTACTTAATGAATTTAATTTTTTGGGCATTCTTGCATTCATTTCCTCAATTTGCGATGGAGTATATTCCAAATAATTAGGCGTCAATATTTTAGATGTATAATCTATACTTTTTGATAAATAATAATACGTGGAAATGCCGCCCAATCCGTAAAACATCGGAATGAAATAATATTCTGCTTGCAGATACAAATTCATATTCAATCCGCTCAATTCCAGCATTCTTCCTTCTTGAAATGGCACTAATTGATTTGTGATGGGGTCGCGATAATGAGCAATCGATTGATCGGGTGCTTCGAATTTGCCCTTTAATGTTTCAAATGTGATTTTTGCAGTTCCATATAATTTATTGATAATCTTATGGCTTGCAAGAACTCCAAAAGATACCCCCACGGCACTTGCATCTTGAAACTCGCCAAGTTCCCTTGCTGTGCTAAAATTTGATGAATTGATATTACCCGAATTTATAAAATTTAGTGAATGCATGAAATATCCAAGATTAAGGAACATTCCAATCTGAGTACTTTCATAAGCTTCGCATGTTTTTTGGATACCTTGGGATGTGTTAAATTCAAATTTGCCCGTCGAGGAATTTATAGAATAGCAAATAGTTTGTGTGTTTTTATTTCCTGCTAAATCAGTTATTTCAAGAATTGCTCTGCCACTATTATAAGTTGAGGGAGTAATCATAAATTCTAATTGAGGTACCCCTCCGCTATATTTAGGGATTGCATAAGATAGATTCGTATTTTCAGGAAAAGTAATTTTATTAATACCTGTATCAAATTCTCTATCATCTCTAATAATAACTCGGAGTTGATCATCTTGCGATAAAAATTCTATACCCGGTGCAATAGTATCGTTCGCAGGTTCATAATCCACAAAAGATTGCCCACCCATATTTCCATAGGCATCGTAAGAATCATTGCCATAACCAAACCCGTAGGAATACATACCGAAAGGCATCGCAGCTTCGAGAGAGTGAGTTCCATATTCAATTTGGATGGAGCCAATTGAGTAGCGAGTGATACCGATTTGCTCGAAATCATAAGTTGGTGCTTTGATTTTATCAAGCATCAAAGTGTTCAAGGCACGAGTAGGGATAACGACAGTAACATAATGGTTCCATTCACCATTGATTGGTGTCGCGAACCTGTAGCGTTCCAGAAATTGTTGCGTAGGGCTGATCAATATCATCATTGGATCACCAATATTATCGCCATTTTTAAAACCTTGAGAAAATTGAGCAACAAGCACAGGTTTATCTGAACGAATTTGAATGTTCTCGTTTGAATTGCCTTCGAACCAATCCCCGGCTTTTAACATACCCACCAATTGAGAATTAATAAATACTTTCGTTGAATCCTCGTTTGCAAGTATACGCCAAGTATAAAACGAGCGATTCTTTAATTTTGCAATAAAATAATGCTTGCCCCAAGAAGATATTGGTGGCATCTGCTCCACCAAATGATTGCAAGCTGTGATTGGAGGTTGCCTGCTGGGAACATAAGCACATTGATGACCCGTAAAAACCGAAATTGGATTATTTGCGGTAATAAGCGTTCCTGTTAAATCCACATTGGCTCCTGCTCGCAAGTCTTCCTTTGCAAATACTTGATAAACGTCGCCTTTATTTAACGTTACTCTGAAAGGTATTTTTGCAGGATGACCCGCATAAGTTTCGACAGTTGGTGTAATTGTGACGTAAGTGTTATTTTCAGTCCCAACGATTGCCAATTCAGGAACTAATGGAGCGGACATGGTGTAAGTCATTGCTCGATAAGATGTGCCAAGTACTCGCGTTGGCAAGCCAATATATGTATCAGTTGTTTGATAACGTCGATTCAATCCATAAACGGAAATTGGATAATCAGAAGTAATATGCACTGACATCAAAGGTTCAATAATTTCAGAACTTACAATTTGCGCTAGTGTGTCTAATTTTATACTTTGGACAGTTTTGCCATTAATTTTGATATTTTTTTGAAAATTTAATGCTTTTATTTCAACAGATACATTTGCATCTTGCTCAGATGTGATAAAAAGTTCGAGTAAAATCGGGGCAGGCTTACTATCAATTGAAGTGTAATTTTTCATAAAAGTAAGCCAGAATTCTGTCCCTTCGGGATTTTTCAATTCCAGTCTATGCCGGGAGATTGAATCTAATGGAGGAATTTGCATTTCATCAGGATTCTGTGCAAAAGCATTTCCTAATAAAATAAAAAAAGTAAATAAAAATATCTTTTGATTTCTTTTCAATTACATTTCCTTATTTTAAATGAATAAAATTAGAACGAAAGTACCCTTTGTTTGTAACCATTACGATAGAATATGCACTAGAAGAAAATTCCCAGGGTATGCTCTCGAAATATAAGCGATAGATTCCTCGCGGAAATAAGTAGTTATCTATATTTATTATTTCTGTTCCTGCATTATCGAAGATCTTATATTTCAAGTTTTTACTGCCCGGAATTTTTGTTGCAAGCTGTCCGAGTGTGGTATAAATATAAAAATTTACAGTTGTTTTGTCTTCAATTGTAAAAATAATATTTTCAAAAAAGTTAAATGGGTTTGGATAAATTCTTGAAATTCCTTCGTGAAGAACAGGAAAGACAGGGTCGCCGATGAGAATTGTTCCATTTTCGAAATTTATATCATTAGCTATAATTCCATCAATTTCAATTTCCAAGGGTGAAAAAATTGCGATTGAATCAGATCCTACCAGAGTTTCAAGATTTATTAAGCAAAGCAAACCAGAGTAATTTGCATTGAATTGACTTGATACAATTTCAAGAATTGCTTGGTCGGGCAATGCTGTATTAACAGAAAATTGAGGATTAGTCTCATTGAACGCAAAGCCACTGCCACCTGATATATTCTTTATATCAATCAAATTATAGTCAAAATATATCTTAATTTTTACATTAGTTGCATTCTGCAGATTCATATTTGAATAAATCGGTAATGAATAAACTTTACCCGTTCGTGGCAAAGTAGTGTCAGGTATTTTTATATAATTTTGCGAGAATGCAGGAACTATTTGTAATAATATTAGAATAAATATATTTAGGCACTTTTTCATTAGATTATTTCTTGTTTATTGAAGCAAGCAGATTGCAATATATTATTAATAATAATGATGAGACGACTCCAAAGGATAATTAATATTTCAAAATTACAATAAAATTAGACATAATGAAGGGAAATTATATCAATATGTCAGCTAATTCCGTTAAGTAATTCCAAATAGGCTTTTGTCGAGTCCAAGTTTCTGCAAACGGAGTATAAGTAATTGAATGATTATCTCGTCCAATCATCACATCAGTTTTGCCTTTAATTAAAGCTTCAACAGCAGCAACACCAAGATGGCTTGCAAGCACTCTATCACGAACAGTAGGAGAACCGCCACGTTGAATATGTCCTAAAATCGTGTATTTTGCTTCAATTTCATAAGTTTCCAAAAGATAATTTGCAATTTTAATTGCCCCACCATAATCATCTCCTTCTCCCACTATAATGATGGTTCTACGATTTCTACCTTGTTTTAAAATTCTTTGATAAAGAATATCCATATTGGTAATGCTCTCAGGGATTGCAATATATTCTGCACCGCAAGCAATACCCACATCCATTGCGATAAACCCTGCATGACGACCCATCACTTCAACAATAAATACTCTTCCATGAGAATCTGCTGTATCTCGAATTCTATCAATGGCTTCTGCTGCTGTATTGACTGCTGTATCATATCCAATTGTATAGTTCGTACCATACAAATCGTTATCGATTGTTCCAGGTGTGCCAACAATTGGGATATTATTTTCCATCCAAAATGCGTGTGCACCTCGGAATGTGCCATCACCACCACAAGCAATAATACCATCAATTCCCGCTTCTCTCACCCTCTCGGCAGCTGCAGCGCGTCCTCCAGCCATCATAAATTCTTTTGATCTACTTGTTTTAAGAATTGTGCCACCACGCCCTATTATATTAGCAGTTTCACGCCTTGTAAGCTTGATAAAATCTCCTTCAATCAAACCTGAATATCCGCCTTCAACTCCAACCACTTCTATTCCTTTACTCATTGCTGACCTGACTACTGCTCGAATATGAGCATTCATCCCTGGTGCATCACCACCACTTGTAAAAATTGCAATTTTTTTCATAAAATTTTAAAAAATCATATCGTAAAAAATATAAATTAACGAAAATAATGTGAATATTTAGAATATATTTCGTAAACAATTCATTTTTTTTCTTATTTTATAATTGTGAAGTATTTCACAATTTGATTTCTACCCATCGAAAATATTATAAAATATGTCCCATTATGAAGATTACTCAAATCCAATCTAACAATATCGGGATAAACTTTATCAATTTCCATTTCTATTTGGATATTTCCAATCAAATCAAAAATTTGAATAGATTTGAATTCTTCTTTGTTTTCAGGAAATTCAATAAACAATTCATTGTTATAAACAGGATTTGGATAAATTAAAAGTAAATTGTCTTGCGTGATATTTTCCTTTACGCCTGAACCTTTCGTTCCGCTTGCAAAAATGCTCAAAGATTTGTTTGAGTCCGATATGGAATTTGATGTTATTAATAGTTTTGTTTTATAATTCTTTTCTTCCTTTGGAGTGAAAGAAATCTTGACGATGGCACTATCATTCCAATTCAACTTCAATGGCAAAGGCTCAGAAATAATCTGAAAAGCATTGTCAGTATTGGTCTCAACTACAATATTTTTTATTTCTAATAGCCCATTTCCAATATTGTAAATCGTTAATGTCTTATCTACACTTTTGCCAATTTCCACCGAACCGAAAATCAAAGATGCACTTTGAGTAGAAATCTGCGGAGATGGTCCATTGCAATTTCCATATAAGCCCACTTGAAATGTAGGCATATTATAAGCATTGGAGATTATACTTAGCGATGCTGTGTATTCTGTTTTCTTATATGGTCTGAAATATATCTGCAATTGGAAGCTATCTTTCGGGTTAATTTCTATACCATCAGGAAATTCATCTTTTGAAAATGTATTGTCCATATTATTTTCAAATCGTAATTCGTTAATTTTTAATTTAACTTCCCCAAGATTTCGTATTGTTAAAATTTTGGAATAGAGCGAATCGATCCAAGCATTTGTAAAAGTAATGAGCGTATCGCTTGAACCAACAATCGCTTCGGGTTTAAATCCATTACCATTAATATCAATCAACTTAATTGGCGAATTGAAAGCATTTGAATTAATAACTATATGAGAGATTGTAATTGTGTCTCGTGATTTCGGGGTATATTCGATTTGAATTGTTAATTTCTCATTCGGAGGAATACTCGCAGGCAATTGAACCTGCAATATTTTCAAAGCAGATTGCATATCATCATCAATTGCAATAGAATTGATTTGCAAAGTTTCCGTTCCAATGTTTTGAATATCAATAGATTGGATTGAATTTTCCCCGGCATTGATTGTTCCAAAATCTATCAATGGTTTGCTCGTAGCTATAACAGGCACTTCGTTTTCCCAATTTTTAATAAAACCGTCGAGACCATTCTGATTAATTTTATGAATCATATTAATCGCAGGATTATAGATAGTTGTAAGAGGGAAACCGGGCAATTGCCAACGGACTTGGATTGAATCAACGCGATTTTTATTTCCTAATGATATATTTTGAATAAATGGCACTTGACCCGCAAAATGTCCCAACCCCGATTGAATTTCGCGAATTTGATTTAATCCATCAGCAAAAACTTTGATACGGACACCAACACAAGATTTGTTGTGCTTTGCAGGGGGTTCAAGAAATACTGATACCCAATTATTTTTATTTCCAATCTCATTTCGCAAGAGGTGAATTTGCATATATACCGCAATAGATGTATCTTTTTTTAGCACTCCTTCAACAATAGTTTCTTTGATTGTTGTATCGCGATGTTGCCTACTGAAAAATAAATCTTGATCACCATCTAAATCATAATCGGCAGGCTCTATTGAATGAGCTTCCTTTGAATCGTATACTCCAATTTTTTTGGAAATATCATCGAAATAATGTTCTGAGTTTTGCTTTAAAATATAAAGTCGTTCTTGCCCCTGCTTGTTGGCATCGGGGTAAGCCATTTGCCCAATAGTAACATCCAGCAAGCCATCGCCATCTAAATCAAACCACTCTCCACCTTGGTCCCCAAGATGAGAATTGACAGGTGCATCTCTTTTCAATCTATCTAATTCCCAACGGTAGAGATAATTATTGTCATTACCGAGATTAACTGAAATATGTGTTCTCCCCTCATTTTCTCCATATCCACCGTGAACTTGAACATGGAGCAAATCCATATCGCCATCACAATCGAAATCAGCAGGCTGAGCTTCCCATTGGCATAGATTCTGTCCATTATCTCCTTGCATCAATTGCGAGGAATAATTTGCGGGAACTGCCCAATCCACAAAATCTTGATTTGTTGTCTTTGTGAATAAGCTCCCACCGCTTCTGCAATACGGTGAAGTCAAAATATCTTGCCATCCATCATTATTCCAATCTGTGATATTGACTCCATAGAGCGGCTCATTATTTGAAGAAATTGCAGGATTGCTGACTTTTGTAAAACTACCGTCTCCATTTCCTCTTAGTAATATACTCGGTTGCTTTGTATCATAAGCATAATCGCGGAACCATTGCCCCATAAATAAATCCAGATTTCCATCTAAATCGAAATCAAGAAATCCCAAACCCGTCGTATTGACAAGCCCCAGCTGATATAATCCATTATCGGGTAATAATGTGAAATGCCCGTCGCCATCATTGAGATATACTTCGCTTCGATCACCTGGATCTAGCTCATCGGCATACATTTGCAATCTGTGGTAATAAATACTTGATACTAAGTCGGGAAATCCATCATTATTTACATCCACAAATGCTCCAATATCGGCAATTCTTCCTGTTTTATTGGGGTCGCGATTGACATTAATCTTTGAATTATCTGTCCATTCAATAAATATTCGCTTGACATTGCTTTCTATATTGGGATTTGGAACATTTAATAAAATATGCAATCGATTTTTGTTAATTGCTCCTTCTGACCAAAGCAAATCAGGATAATTATCACCGTTAATATCGACAAGATTTATACGTGAGCCTCGAGCAACTTCAAGTCCTGCTTCTTTTGATATATCAGTTATCCACGAAGTATTAGGTTCTTCGGAAACCACATTATTTTTTGAAAAAATAATAACTATAAAAACAATTGAAAATTTGAATAAATTAAAAAGTTTCATTATTCTATATTTTAAAAAAATTTAAAAAGCAATTTAAAAAAATATTAGGAATTAGAACATAATTGTTTATAGAAATATTGATTTAAATTGCGCCCGAAGTGAAGCAAAATATTTAATTAATGGTATTAGCTCACAAAAACACAATCTCGCAATGACAGAATTTGGACTTTTGACACCCCCTCCCTTACTCTTGATCGAGAAGAAATAGTTGCAGTTGGCAGGTGAATAAATCAGAACGGAGCAATCTCATTCACAGAATATAGCAAGCAGATTTTTATCCGATGTAATCTTGAGTGAATAATTGCATATTGGATAATTCGAGGACACATAATTTACCAAGTCCGTGATAATTTTTATAAACGCAACCACCATCAAGCAAAATAATATTTTGATTAATTGATTTTTCTATTAATTTCAATGGAGTTGGCGTATGCCCGACAATTATTTTCTTATCAAGTTTGGATTTGTCATAATACATGTCTCGTGTCCATAGCATTGCATACTTATCCTCGAATGGGTCTTCTAAGTGAAAATTCAACCCTGCATGCACTATCACATAATTATCCAATTCATAATAAAATGGCAAAGAGCTGATCCAATTACGATATTTCGCGGGAATTTCAGCGGAACGGGACACTTCAAAGGAAACAAGTGTTTTATCACCGCCATTCATTGTTAGCCAATAATATTCATCCATTTGCGAATTAATAGAATTTAAAAACATTTGCTCATGATTGCCTCTCAAAGGATATAATTCATAGCCATCATCAATCAGATTGAAAATATAATCAAGTGTTTCTTTTATCGCGGGACCTCTGTCTATATAATCCCCAAGCAAATAAATAGCATCACTCTTTGCAATATCGCATTGCTCGAATAAAGACTTGAATGTTAAATAACACCCGTGAATATCTCCAAAAACAAAAGTTCTTTTTCCCATATTAATAAAATTAAGGAATTCGTTTGACAAAATTTTTCATTAAAGAAAAAATTAAAGAAAAAATCTATAATTTGCATGTTTTAGATAATTGAATTAATGGAAAAAGCACCTGTTATTGCCGCAATCGATATTGGAACAAACTCAATCCACATGGTGATTGCATCAATTAATCAACGCTCCGTATTAACGATAATTGACCAGGAAAAAGAAATGGTCAGACTGGGCCAGAGCGGGAATGATATGAAATACTTGCATGATGATGCAATGACACGAGGAGTGCAAGCCATAAAACGGTTTGGAAAGCTTGCTGAAAATCAAAATGCCAAAATTCGCGCCGTTGCAACAAGTGCTGTTCGTGAAGCTTTAAATAAAGAAATCTTTATTAAACGCGTCAAAGAAGAAACAAACATAAATATCGAAGTTGTGTCAGGCGTCGAAGAGGCACGTTTAATATTTCAAGGAGTAAGCCACGCCTTGCCTATCAATGAAAAAAATGCATTAGTAGTCGATATTGGTGGTGGAAGCACTGAAACTGTTATCGGTAAGTTTGGGAAAATTAAATTCGCACACAGTGATAAACTCGGAGCAATCAGACTTACAAAGCAATTCTTTGACAATCAAAATTATACAAAGCAAAATATTAATGAAATTCGCAAATATGTAATTGGTGAATGGACTCCCACTCTCAATAATATCAAAAACGTTGGCTTTGATTTGGCAATTGGGACATCGGGAACAATACTTTCGCTTGCGTCTCTATCGCTAATCGAAAATGGTGAAAATGTCCCTGATTTCCTGAATGGTTATTCCGTCCCGACGAAAAATATATTAAAAGTAATCTCAAAAATAACAAAATGCAAGAATCCCGAAGAAATAAGTAAAATACCCGGTATGGATGAATCGCGGAGCGATATTATTCTTGCTGGCGCAATCATCTTGGAAACATTTATTAATGAATTAAAAATCAAGCAAATACTTGTTTCCCCGTATGCTTTACGCGAAGGAATTGTCTTCGATACATACGAAAAGATGCTCGAAATCGAAGAATATCATCATCTATCCAATTTACGGTTCGAAACAATTTATGATCTTGCTCATCGCTATAATATTGATATGCAACACGCTGAACATGTGAAAGAAATATCCTTAAAGCTCTTCGATGAATTAAAGCAATATCACAATTTTACAGATTATGAACGGGAGATTCTCGAATGCGCCAGCCTTCTGCACGATATTGGGTATTGGATTTCCCATAATCAGCATCATAAACATAGCTATTATATCATTACTCATAGCGACCTGCCAGGCTTTACTAATGATGAAGGAGAATTTATTGGCAATGTGGCACGCTACCATAGAAAGAGCTTACCCAAAAAGAAACATTCTAATTTCGTCTCATTACCTGAAGAAACACAAAGCAAAGTTGGTGTCCTTGCAGGTATTCTTCGAATTGCAGAAGGCATCGATAGGCGGCAGAAACAATATGTGAAAGGTGTGGAAATTGAAAAGAATAGTAGTATTCAAATAAAATTATTGCCAATAGATTCCAAAGTAGATATTGATATTGAAATTTGGGGAGCAAATCGCCGCAAACAATTGCTCGCCGATAGCTTGAAAAAATCAATCGAAATAATATAGGAGAAATAATATGTATAAATTAGTATTAATCAGACATGGCGAAAGTCTCTGGAACAAAGAGAATCGCTTTACAGGTTGGACCGACATCGGATTATCCGAACAAGGTAAGAACGAGGCAAAAATCGCCGCTCAAAACTTAAAAGAAGCAAATCTTTCATTCGATATTGCTTTCACATCCGTTTTGAAGAGAGCAATCAACACTCTTGGAATAGTCTTGGAGGAAATGGATTTGCTATGGATTCCCGTCATCAAATCATGGCGGCTAAATGAACGCCATTACGGAGCTTTCCAAGGCTTGAACAAAGCAGAAATGGCTGCAAAAATTGGAGATGATGAATTATTAGTATTCAGAAGAAGCTACGATGTGCCACCACCGCCTCTCGAACAAGCGGATGAACGAGCTCCTCTGTTCGATGATAAATACAAGAACTTAGACACCAAACTTCTTCCGCTAACGGAATGCCTAAAAGACACATATATGCGCGTCGTTCCGTATTGGATGGATACAATCGTTCCCGAAATCAAGGGTGGGAAGCAAGTAATTATTTCTGCTCACGGAAATAGCATTCGTGCATTGGTGAAATACTTAGATCACGTATCAGATAGCGAAATCCCACATTTAAATATACCAACGGGAATTCCACTTGTCTATGAATTGGACTATAACTTGATCCCAATTAAGCATTATTATCTTGGCGACCCCGAAGAAATTGAAAAAGCCGTGCAATTGGTAAGAGATCAATCTAAGGCAAAGAAATAAAAGAAATAATTGTTAGTGAAAGATGCAAGGGCAGGTTCTAAACTTGCCCTTACTCACTATTAAATTTGCATATAGACATGGGGATGTCTGTGCTGCCAAATATATCACACATTATTTAGGTAATTAATTACCCCAGCTCATTATTTTCAATCCACGAATTAGGAATTAACCTCTTAATTGCAAGTTTATTAACGAATAAACGTTTTAAGTTATGGGGAAAAACAAATAGTATCGAATTATTTATTTTCTCAGTTTAATTGTTTTGTGTGTAGTTTATTGAGTTGATGAGTTATATTAAAAATACGTTTCGTAATAATCGCATTTTTCTTGTTCCATATTTTATATTATTCACGGTTGGGATAATTTTCATTATTTTCGTTAGGAATGATGAATTATTGATGTGGTTCAATGCACATCGAAGTAATTTTTGGAATGAATATTTTAAGATATCAACGAGCTTGCTTGGTGGAATTGGAATAACTGTTTTGCTATTAATTGCTTTATTACATAAATATTCCACATTTTTTAAGATTGGCATTAGTTTGCTTGCTACTACGCTTTTGGTGGAATTATTGAAACGTATTACAGATTTGCCACGACCTTTAACATTTTTCGCAAACGATTCTGCTATTATATTGAATCCCGTCCCAGGTATTGAATTATTGCCATTTCGCGCTTTTCCTTCAGGACATTCTGCCTCTGCATTTGCTATATTCTTTGGTTTTGCGATGATTTTGAAGAATCAGTTTGGAAAATTGATATGCTTATTGATTGCATGCAGTATTGCGATTTCGCGAGTTTATCTTTTACAGCATTTTACTCGAGATATACTCGCGGGTTCTATTCTTGGGATAACAATCACGGGGATAGTTTTCTATGTTTTTGAAAAATATATATTTACTAATAATTCATGGTATAATAAGCCATTACTTTCTTTCAAAATTTAAGGAATCCATAATATGATAATTCAGAAATTTGGCGGTTCGCATTTCACTGATGCTAAACCATTTATAAATTTCCTCAATATTTTAAATAATTCTACTAATAGGACAGTCATTGTAATTTCAGCACTTGGCAAGACAACTCGTTTACTGCAATCAGCGGCATTTTCAGCCGAGTTGCATAATAGAGAAGAATGGGAACGGGATCTTGATGAAATAGAAAAATTCCATAATGATTTAATTTGTAAGCTTAATTTATCGAAAGATGTAATCAATAATTTCAATGAATTTATGATTAATAAAATCGATAGCCTAAGGCAATACTTTACAAGCATAGAAGTGCTCGAAGAACTTACACCCCGAACCCTCGATAATGTGCTGGTTTATGGAGAGGAGATTTCATTGTTCATTTTTGCGAATTATTTAGCAGCAAATTCAATCCATTTTTCAGAGATAGATGCACGAGAAATCATCACAACAGATGATAATTTTAATGATGCAAATCCCAATTTGGAAAAAATTCAGCGGAATATAAATGAGAAACTCATTCCTCTATTTGAAAATACATCAATTATCCTGACCCAAGGATTTATTGGCAGTAATGAAAATCACGAAACAACGACGATGGGTTTTGAAAGTTCCAATCTCACTGCTGTTTTGCTTGCATATTCTATGAATGCGAAGGAAATAATTATTTGGACAAATGTGGAGGGAATTCACGTTGCCGATCCTAATTTAGTGGGAAATGCGCGGTTTATTCCTTACATTTCATTTGCGGATGCAAATCTATCGGCTTCGTATGGCAACAAGTTATTTTATACAAAAATGCTCCAGATATGCGAGAAAAATAATATTCACATTTATTATAAATCGATTTTCAATCCTGATGGGAATTCTACAATTCTACAAAATGAGCATACATCTTCGATTCCAATGATGAACATTCTTGATGGACTTTCGCAAATGAGTTATAATGGAATTCACACGAGCAAAATATCTCTATCGAACGAGGAAGTATATCCCGAATTTTTCAGGAATTTTAAATTATTTACTCATAATCCTGAGAATATCAAGCTTCTGCTTGTGAGTAATAATAATATATCATTTTGGACAGATTTGCATCTTGGACATTTTTCGATACCCAAAACATTAATAAACGAAGGGCAATCGATTATTTATATTTTGAATATTAATCCAATTAGTTTTCTGAAATTCGTATCTGATAATTCGGAATTCTTTTCAAGGTATGAGTTTACTATGGCACAAATCCAGAAGGAAATTTATGCAATTGCACTTGATTCGGAAATTTCGCAAGAAGTATCGAATAAAATAAACGAGTATTTACTTTCCCTTCCAGAGTAGAAACGCATTAATAAAATCATCAATATCACCATCCATAACTGCAAGGACATCTGTTTTTTTCATTTCAGTGCGGTGATCATTGACCATTGTGTAGGGTTGGAAAACGTAAGAGCGGATTTGGCTGCCCCATTCGATTTTCATTTTTTTTCCTTCAATTTCAGCGATGCGTGCTTCTTCCTCTTCTTTCCGTCTTTGATAAAGCTGAGATTTAAGCATTTTCATTGCACGCTCGCGGTTTTGGAATTGAGATCGCTCTTCTTGGCAGGACACAACAATCCCCGAAGGGATATGCCTGAGTCGAACAGCGGTTTCAACTTTATTAACATTTTGCCCCCCCTTTCCACCTGAACGGAAAGTATCCATTTCAATATCGTCAGGGTTAATTTCGATTGCAACATCATCCTCAACTTCGGGATAAACATAAACAGAAGCAAAAGACGTGTGCCTGCGGGCATTTGCATCAAAAGGAGATATGCGGACAAGCCTATGAACGCCAGTTTCTCCTTTTAGCAAACCATAAGCAAATTTCCCCTGAATTTCGATTGTAGCAGATTTTATGCCCGCACCATCGCCTTCTAATTCGTCGAGCAAAAATACTTTGAAATTGTGCCTCTCTGCCCATCGAGTGTACATTCGCAGTAGCATTTCCGACCAATCTTGGGCTTCTGTTCCACCTGCTCCGGAATGAATTGTGAGCAGAGCAACTTTATCATCATCTTTATCGGAAAGCAAATTTTTAATTTCAAGGTCGCTTATAATTGCTTCAAGAGCATTGAGTTCCTTTTCAATATCAATTTGCAAGGTTTCATCTTCGGCTTCTTCGGCAAGATTTATTAGGGCTTCGGCATCTTCATATTTATTATGAGCATTTTGCCAAATATCTATCCAATCTTTGGCTTGCGAAATGTCTTGGAGTATTTTTTTTGCGTCGTCGGGGCGAGACCAGAAATCTTCCGAATGTATTAATTTTTCATTTTCTTCAATTGAAATCAGTTTTTCATCGATTTCAAAGAAACCTCCGCAAAGAAGCGAGTCTGTCGTTGAGGTCTTTTAATCTATCTTTTAAGGGTTCAAACATAACGATTTGTTTTTTGGGGATTTGCTGCCTCGCCAGGGTTCGAACCTAGACTTTTCTGATCCAGAGTCAGATGTGTTGCCAATTACACCACGAGGCAATAATTTTGATTATCAATCTAAAGCAATATTTTAAAACATACTCATTATTTATAACTTTTCGTCATTTTATTCCTTGAAATTACTATTCTTTCTCAGTTTCCAATGAATGATATTCTATAAATTTTAAGAACTGCTCTAAATTAGAAATACAAAATTATGAAAAATTCTTTGAATACGAAACAATCAAAGCATAAATTATAATTTTGGTAGAATGCTTTCTATTTTTTTTGCAAGAGCAAAGTCGAATTCAGTCAGCCCATCTTTATCGTGGGTTGTAAGCATAATGCGCAATTTGTTCCACCCGTATAATAATATATCAGGATGGTGATCCATTGCTTCTGCAAAAATTGCAATTGAATTGATTAATCCAATTGCAGCAACGAAATTTAATGCGACGTAATTGCGAACAATCACCTTGCCTTCTCTATTCCAAAGAGGCAAATCTTCCAATTGGATTTCAATCTCCTCTTCGGGTAATAACTCGGGTCTTGCCATTAATTTGAAGAGATATATTTCGAAACGCGTTCAATTAAGAAATCCTTTGGGACTGCCCCAACGATAGTATCAACTGGTTGTCCATTCTGAAAAATCATTACTGTTGGTATCGAACGTATTCCATAATTCATTGCGACTTTCTGGTTATTATCAACATCGAGTTTGCAAACTTTTAATTTTCCATTATATTCATTTGCGAAATCATCCATAATTGGGGCAATTTTCCTACACGGTGCGCACCAGGTTGCCCAAAAATCAACAATAACGGGAGTGGATGATTCGAGCACTTCTGATTGGAAATTATCATCTGTTACATGAATTGGTGAAGCCATTTTTATATTTATTTTATTAAACAAAATATTAAGAAGAGTTCTAATAATTAGGTTAGTCATTGCGAATTCATATTCGAGTGAAGCAATCTCACATACTCCTTTAGATTGCATCGGGACTAAAATTCTTTGCAATGACCGTTGAATGAATTTTTAGAACACTTTATAAAAAAATGACGAAAAAAACGAATTTTTGTTATTTTATAAATTTTTGATTTGGTCAATATAAATTTCAAGATTATTATTATTGACGGCTGTCTTCGAGGGATTTGTTTTTATCTTTTTCTCGAAATTAAAAGTGCTTAAAGGTATTTCAAGTTCCTTCAATGCTTTTGTTAATTGGTTAATTCTCGACTGAATAAAATCAGATTCTAAATCTTTGGAGGATATCTTAATTGTTTTTGTTCTTGTTTTATTCTTTACCTTAACCTGAACCTTTCGAGAAGTTGGCTTGAAAGCCTTGTCTGGTGCTGAAATTACAGCACGGAATGTAAGGTTTTTATTATAATTATAAAATTCTTTGAATACTCTTAAATATTCTTTTGCATCTGCTGATAAAATAGAATCACCATCCTTGAAGAATGCCTCAGACATAATATTGAGATTGGATTGAATACGCTTGACAGTGAAATTCCTCGTTATTTCTTCATATTTACCGGTTTTAATAACTTCAAAGGATTCAAAGCCATTAGCAAGAACATACCCCTTGAAAATTGGAAAATATTTTTCACCCTGAACAAAAGGTTGTTGGAAGCTACCATCCTTTGAATTGGATTTGAGCATTATTTTCTTGCCAACTGAATTTATGAACTTTATATCAGCGCCGACGGGGTTTCCCGATTCGTCGTATATGAATCCTTGAATTAAAGTTACAGTTGATCCTTGAAAGGATAATGCAATAAATGGGATAAAGAATAATGCAAGTAATAATTTCTTTTTAATCATACTAACTATTCAATTTTATGATCGTATCTGCGAACTGTTTTATAAAATCGGCAAAATTATCTTTATTAATTATGATTGAGTTGCTATTTTGAAAAATCTCAACAGATTTATCTTTATTATAAACGAATTTAAATAAGTTGGATTGACTAACTTGAATACCGTCTTCAATGCTCGATTCATTTTTAATATCATTTTCATATAAATGGGGCTCAATTTTTCCAAGCGAAGCCAATCGTGCGAGAGTGTCGCATCGCTCATTCCTTTCATTGCCCTTATGCCCTTCCACCCAATCAAATTTAGCATTCACTTTCTGCAGACTATTATAAATATCCACCCATAAATCGGGATTTTTTACAGGTTCTTTATCTTTCTTTATCCAATTATTTTTTGCCCATGAATTGAGCCAACCTTTTTCGATTGCGTCAATTATATATTTTGAATCAGTATTTATTTCCACTTTGGGTTTTCCTTTGAATTTTAATTCCTGAGCTTTCGTAATTATAAAATTGAGGGAAGAAGCAACAGCAGAGAGTTCCATTCTATTATTTGTTGTATTTTCGGCTATATCGACAAATTCGTATTCCTTGCCATTATTCTGAATAATCCAAGCATATCCACCAGGTCCAGGATTGCCCGAACAGGCTCCATCTGTATAAACAATTATTACGTTCTTAAAGTTCATCCCACAGAAAATTTAAATAAATAACATTATTAAACGAAGTTAATATTTAATTCTTGTTTTTAGGGTTCACTATATAAATTATTTACTTCGTTAAATAAATCTCTTTATTTACTAAACATTACTATTATTCAAAAAATTTTTCGCAATTTTGTTTTTTTTCATTTTGTAATTAATAAGAAAGTGAGTTAAAAATGAGTATCAGTTTAATAGCCAGAGACATTAAAGAATCGGCGACTTTAATGATTAATGAAAAAGCAGCAATTTTACGGGAAAAAGGCGAACCTATCATTCACCTCGGAGGTGGGGAACCCAAAAGTAAAGCGCCAATAAGTGCAATACTTGCTGCGACGTCGGTGATTAATTCGGGTGAAGTGCGTTATACCCCTGCTGATGGGACTCCCGATTTAAAGCAAGCAATTATCCGTTATACAGAAGATTATTATAAAATAAAAGTTGCACCCGAAAATGTTATCGCATCAAGCGGGGCAAAGCAAGCCATTATGGTTGCACTTCAAGCTATTTTGAATCCTCAAGAAGAAGTGATTTTTCCTGCACCTTATTGGGTAAGTTATTCTGAAATGGTTAAAATGTGCAATGGGATTCCTGTTCCCGTATTGCCTGAGGATGGATCATTCCAACCGCGAATCGAAGACATAGAGAGGCGATATACATCTTACACAAAAGCAGTCATTATAAATTCACCAAATAATCCGACAGGTGCTGTTTATTCTCGTCAGTTTATCAAAGATATTGTCGAATTTTGCCAAGAGAAAGGTATCTATTTGATTATGGACGATATTTATCATCGGCTTGTATTTGATGATTCAGAATGGGTGAATGTTTATGATTATGCAAAAGAGATGACAGAAACATCCAAAGTCATTGTTATCAACGGCGTATCAAAGCAATATGCAATGACGGGCTTCCGAATTGGTTGGGCAGTTGTTAATCGCAAATTGCAAGAAGTAATGAGAATTTTGCAAGGTCATCAAACATCAGGTCCATCAGTTGTGATGCAAAAAGCAGCGGTGGGAGCTCTTAATGGTGTGCAATCACAAGTGGAATCTTTGCGAGTAACTTTGCAAAATAGCCGCAATGTTATGATGGAAAGACTGAATGCCTTCAAGGGAATTCGTGCTACTAAGCCACAAGGTGCATTTTATGTTTTTGTTGATTTTAGTTATTATGAAAAAGATTCACGGAAGCTTGCAAATTTCTTGCTTGATAAGGTGAGAGTTGCGACTGTTCCTGGTGTCGATTTTGGATTGGAAGGATATCTACGGCTTTCCACTTGCGGTTCTATCAAAGATATTACTGAAGGCACTGAACGAATCAAATGGGCATTGGATCCCGATTCTCCAAATGAACTTTATATTGGACAAAGAAAATTAGTGAGGGATTGGTTATGAAATATTTAGAATTTGACACACCTGCAAAAAAACAAGCCACAGAATTCAAAAGTGATTATGGATTGGCAAATCACGGATTCCGCAAGCTTGATACAGTATTTTGGAATTTACCAACTGAAGCACTTTACGAAGAAGCAGTTTTCAGAAATGAAGGACATATTCTGGATAGTGGTGCTTTGCAAGTATGGACAGGCAAATGGACTGCTCGTGCAGCCAATGATAAATACATAGTGAAGGAACCGACTTCCGAAGGTAGAATATGGTGGGGACAATATAATCGCCCTATGGCACCCGAAAAATTTGATGGTTTGCTTACTCGATTGCTTGCTTATTGCCAAGGCGAAGAATTATTCGTTCAAGATTGCTATGCAGGAGCCGATCCAAATTATCGCTTACCAATTCGTATAATTACTAATTCTGCATGGCAAAGCTTTTTTGCAAGAAATATGTTCATTCCACCAAAAACACGCGATGAATATAAGTATTTCGTTCCCGAATTCACTTTAATTGCAATTCCCGACTTTAACTGTGATCCCCGAATTGATGGAACATTGAGCGACACTGCAATTGTAATAAATTTGGCACAAAAAATAGCAATTGTATCAGGGTCAATGTATGCAGGAGAAATTAAAAAAACAATATTTACACTTATGAATTATCTGATGCCATTGCAAAGTGTGATGTCGATGCATTGTAGCGCAAATGTTGGGCATGACGGAGATGTAGCATTATTTTTTGGATTAAGTGGCACAGGTAAAACCACTCTTTCAGCAGATCCCAAGCGTCATTTAATTGGTGATGATGAGCATGCTTGGAGTGATGAAGGTGTCTTTAATTATGAAAACGGTTGCTATGCAAAAGTCATCAGATTATCTTCAGAGAATGAACCCGAAATATGGTCTGCTATCCATCGTTTTGGTGCAATTCTCGAAAATGTAGTCTATGATTTGCCTTCTCGCAAACTTGATCTTGACGACGATAGCGTGACTGAAAATACACGTGCATCATATCCTCTGAGCTTTATTAATAATGCAGTTCCCGAAAAAATGGTGAACTCGCAACCCAAAAATATTATTTTTCTTACTGCTGACGCAACAGGCGTAATGCCCCCGATTGCAAGATTAAGCTTAAATCAAGCAATGTACCATTTTATTAGCGGCTATACTTCAAAAATTGCAGGCACCGAAATTGGATTGGGAATCGAACCCGAATTGACGTTTAGCGCTTGCTTTGGTGCACCATTTATGGTCCATCATCCATATTTTTATGCAAATTTACTGAAAGAGCGAACACAACGTGCAAACGCTACTGTCTGGCTTGTTAATACTGGATGGGTTGGCGGCAAATTCGGTGTTGGAAAGCGTATATCTATTAGACATACGCGTAATCTTCTCAATGCAGCATTGGAAGGCAAACTTGATAATGTGAAATATCGAAAAGACAAAGTATTCGGATTTGAAGTTCCTCTGGAATGTCCCGAAGTACCGACTGATGTGCTCGAACCTTCAAATGCTTGGGGCAATAAGAAAGAATATTGGGACAAATATGATTCGCTTGCTGCGCGATATATGGAGAATTTCAAGATGTTTGAAGCAGGTGTTCCAAAAGAAATCGTCCAAGCAGGTCCAGTTCGTTTGAATATCAACGATTTAGGGCTATAAAATATATCACTCAAACCAGCAGATTCACTATCTGCGGGGAGTTATCTTAAAAGTCCAAAATCAGTCATTCCGAACGTAGCGAGGAATCCAGAAATCATATATATATCAATATGCTCTGGATTTCTTGCTTCGCTCGAACTGATGAGGGCATCTATACAACCAAAACGAACTCACCATAAATCACCCCTAAAGAGAATGAATTATTTAATGATTAATTTGATTATTAATAATTGTATTTTTTTGTGATTGTTGATTATTTTGCACTGCTTCATACTAATGCTTAGAACCTCCTTTATTTAAGATTATGACATTTTCAATTTTATAAATCATTATTTCGTCTTAATATTATTTAACAAAAAGATTATTATAATATGAACAATCAATTAATTCCGATGGTAATTGAGCAGACAAGTCGCGGGGAGCGCTCTTATGATATTTATTCACGCTTATTAAAAGAACGAATTATATTTCTCGGCGGTCCGATTGATGATAATATCGCAAATCTTGTTATTGCACAATTGCTATTTTTAGCAAGCGAAGAACCCGATAAGGATATAAACCTCTATATAAATTCCCCAGGTGGAAGCGTCACCGCCGGTATGGCAATTTATGATACAATGCAATTTGTGAAACCCGATGTTTCGACAATTTGCGTAGGACTTGCCGCTTCAATGGGGCAATTGCTTCTCACAGCAGGTGCAGAAGGCAAACGCTTTGCACTTCCCAATTCAAGAATATTAATGCATCAACCATCTGGTGGAACTCAAGGGCAATCTGCCGATATTGAAATATATACAAAAGAAATTATTCGCACTCGCGAGCAACTATATGAAATTATTGCTAAACACACGAAAAAACCAATTGAGCAAATTCGTAAAGATGCCGATAGAGATTATTATATGTCTGCTCAAGAGGCACTTGATTATGGTATTATTGATAAAATATTACTCAAATCAAGCGATGTTTTACCCACAGATGGAATAAAAGAATAGATGGCGAAAACTGACAAAACATTGATTTGCTCATTTTGTGGCAAAGCATCGTTCGAAGTAGAGCAAATGTTCGAAGGTGTAAATGGCGCTCATATTTGCAATAATTGCGTAGAAACAGCCCATAATATATTGGAGCGAGAAAGCACACAGCAACAAAATTTAGCAAAATTTACTCTTCCAAAACCATCAGAGATTAAAGCAAATCTTGATCAATATGTGATTGGTCAAGATGATGTGAAAATCACTCTTTCGGTTGCTGTTTATAATCATTACAAAAGGATTTTCTCCAAAGAAAAAAATGACGATGTCGAGATTGAAAAAAGCAATATATTGCTGATTGGACCCACTGGAACAGGCAAAACATTGCTCGCACGCACGCTTGCCCGAACGCTAAATGTCCCTTTTGCAATTGCTGATGCTACTACAATCACAGAAGCAGGGTATGTTGGCGACGATGTGGAATCCGTTTTACTTAATTTACTTCAGAACGCTGATTATGATGTTGCGGCTGCGGAACATGGGATAATTTTTATTGATGAAATTGATAAAATCACACGAAAGAGCGAATCAGCAAGTATAACCCGCGATGTTTCAGGCGAAGGTGTGCAGCAGGCACTGCTTAAAATTTTGGAAGGAACACGTTCTGGAGTGCCACCAAAAGGAGGACGCAAACATCCCGAGCAATCTCTTGTTTACATCAATACAAAAGACATTCTCTTTATTGTAGGTGGAGCTTTTGATGGATTGGATGGGATGGTTGCACGCCGTATGGGAAAATCTAGTATTGGATTCAATGCAAAACCCACAAGGAAAATTCAAGAAACTTATGATTTGCTTAAAGATGTCGAACCTGATGATTTGGTTAAATATGGCTTTATTCCTGAATTAGTTGGTAGGTTACCCGTTATTTCGGCTTTGCACGATCTTGATGAAGATGCATTGCTTGAAATACTTCAAAAGCCGAAAAATGCGCTCATCAAGCAATATCAGAAGCTTTTTAAAATGGATAATGTGGATCTTGTTTTCCAACCTGATGCATTGCTTGAAATTGTTCGGAAAGCAAAGCTTTTAAAGACAGGTGCACGTGGTTTGCGTGGTATAGTGGAATCAACACTTAAACAAATTATGTTTGAAATACCCGAAGTAAAAAACATTAAAAAAGTAATTATCACACCTGATGTTGTCAAAAATAAAGCATTGCCAATATACGAATTCAAGAAAGAAGCAAAAACCGCATAAACTCATATAAAGATGAATCTGAAGAGCATAAGATTTGAGGATAAATTTAAATTATTCGATGACTATTGGACACCTAAGTGTATTGCTAAATTAGATAATTATATTGTTAAAGTAGTGAAAATCAAAGACCATTTTGTATGGCATAAGCATATCGATTGTGATGAAATATTCATTGTATATAAAGGGAAAATGAGAATTGATTTCAGAAATGAATCAGTGGAACTAAATGAAGGTGAGATGTTCGTAATAGAAAAAGGGAAGGAGCATAAACCATTTGCTGAAAATGTATGTGAAGTAATTCTTATTGAAAGGAACGATGTATTAAATACTGGTGATACAAGGAATGAATATACAAGAGAACAAATTGAATGGATATAAGGTTAAGTAGAAACACTACAAAAGGCGCATAACGCTTTAAGAGTTTTCGCGGCTCGGCTCTGCGATTATTTACCTTATACTAACATAAATACATCTTTTATTACAATTCCTGTCACTTAAATCTTTCAATTTCCTGCCCTTGCTTCTTAAAATTTGGCAAAAAATAACAGTTCGATTTGTTTTTTAATGAAATATTTGTTAATTTTGAAGTAATAGATATCAACAAGTATGATAGATAAATATATTAATCTAGCTAATGAGCAATGGGGAAAGAATCAAGTTATTAATTTTCCCGAGGAAATGTTTGAAAACATCAATTTGGAAGAAGCCATCAATATCATTGATAAAATTGACCAAAATGCATTGATGCTATTGCCATCAAGGGAAATAGCATTTTTTGAATGGTTAAAACAAAATGCTCCGGAAATTTGGGATGATTTATGGAATGATGAGAATTATGCCGAATATGTCGTTTCAATTTCATTTTTGCCATTGCTAATTTATTCTACTAATTTTAATGGGTTCCCAATTTGCGATTTGCTCGAACACGATAATTATTTTTTTACACGTGCAATGATGGAAACCGAGCAAGGCAGAACAGTGATAGAAACTTCACAAAATATATTTGCTAATCACAAGCAATTGGAATTATTCCAAATCCTTGCGCTGGAAATCGCCTTTAATGCTATTGATATTTGGCATTTTGCATATAAATACAATATCCCACTTAAAGATGCCCTCGAAGCTGCCGAAGTCCTTTTCAACGATAAAGCATTAATACACGTTAAGCAAGCTGATGAAGTAATCCCTTATCTAGAATTTATGTAAAATATAATATATATGATAGTCCTGAAATTTGGCGGTACTTCGGTTAAAGATGAAATTGCTTTTTCGCAGGTTTTACAAATTATTTCGGAAAAATCTGGCATTGAAAAGTGCCTTGTGGTGCTTTCTGCTTGCTCAGGGATTACGGATACTCTAATTATGCTGATGCATTTTGCTGTTCAAAACGATGTTGATAACATTAAAATTTGTTATGAAAAGATTTCTCGTCACCATCTTCAATTATTATTTAGGTTAATTCCTGAGAATTCGCAATATTATCAAGAAGCTGAAGCCAAAATACAAGCTTTACTTGATGACCTTCAAGAGATAGCGAAAAGTGTGAATTTCCTTAAAGAATCCACACCGCGTTCACTTGATAAAATAATGGCTTATGGAGAATTGCTTTCTACAACTTTGATGCATTATTATGTGCTGGAAAACAAACTTAATGCATTTTGGGTAGACGCTCGCGATATTATTCTGACCGATTCCACATTTAATAATGCAACTGTAGATTTTGAGCAATCTCAAGCAAATGTGGTGGAAAAATTACTACCTCAATTTGCCAATGGTATGCAAATAGGCATAACGCAAGGTTTTATTGCCGCAAACAGTGCAAAGCAGACCACAACTCTCGGGCGCGGAGGTTCAGATTATACTGCATCGATATTTGGCAAATTTCTTAAAGCAAAAGAAATTCAAATCTGGACAGATGTTGATGGAATTCTCACAACAGATCCACGAATGATAAAAGAGGTTGGAACTATTCCTGTGATGGAATTCAATGAAGTGCGATCGCTTGCCTATTTCGGAGCAAAGGTCATTCATCCCGATACGTTGATTCCCGCAATTGAAGATAATATACCTATACATGTTTTGAATACTTTTTCTGCATCTTCAAAGGGGACATATATTTTGCCTGAATTGAATCGCGATAGATCTGTTTTGCATTCTGTTATTCGGATGGTCGTGTATAAAATCAGTTTTTCAATTGCTAAAATTGATAATTTTTTGGATGAATCATTAAAGATTATCAGTAGGATATATCGGGAGAATGCTAAAATTTATTCAATTTCGATACTCCCTGATAAATTGACGATTTGGATTGCCAAAAGCAGCTTCAATAAATCACATTTCGCTACTGCTTTCGCAAATTATTCACTCGAAATATCTGACGATCAAACATTATTTGGGCTAATTGGAATACGGCTAAGTGATTTTGATTGCAATTATTTTTTTAATAGGTTCCATAGATATAAATTTGAATATGTCAAAATGGGTGTAAGTTCTAATGAAATATTGCTGTCTGTTAAAAATGAAGCTGCGAGAGAATTGCATCAGGAAATCAATCAATTTATTCTTGGCAATTTAAATGTGTCATAATCTGTTTGCTAATAAATATTTTTTTCTTAATTTTGTAATCTATATTTTTGCCACCTTAGCTCAGCTGGTAGAGCAGCTGATTTGTAATCAGCCGGTCGGCGGTTCAAGTCCGTCAGGTGGCTCAAGCAATAAATAACCTCTTGCAAAATTCCTTGCTCTTTTCAAGGTGTACGCTTGTCGAGTAAAGCTCAATTCGGTTTGTAAAAAAAATTAATAAAATACAATTGCTCTCCCGATTTTATTTATTGATAAAAATATTTAATAATGTTTCTCAAACATTTTCCTACTCTCTCTCGTCAAATAATATGCTATAAATTGCAAAACTCTAATTTATTAAAATAAATCGTAATTCATTGCAAAAACAGAACTTCGATATTTGTTTGCTTTCATTTTCAGATTTGTCTTTGGATGGGCGGTCGCGAAATTTTCTCCGCTCATTTGAATTGCTTGCAAAATCTGTTACTACTATTTCCCTCAAAAGCAATTTTAAATATAATAATGATTCAATGCAAATTGAAATTGATAAAGGCAGACGCTTCTTTCGGCAATGGATTCGCTATATTCAAATTGGCAGAAAATTTAAAAACACATTTCAAGCAAAAGTCTATTTTGCATCGGATTTATATTCCCTTGCTCTTGCAGTCAAGCTTGCCCCAAAGAATGCTTCTATAATTTATGATTCGCGGGAAGTATTTTCTGCACTCGGTCCAATGCACAAGAATGCTTTCAAGCAAAAAATAATCGCGCTAATTGAAAAACGTTTAATTCGCGAAGTTGATAAGTTTATTGCTTCAGGCGAAATTGATAGAGATTACTTAATTAAGTATTTCGCAACAACAAAGCCCTTCTATGTTATTAACAATTTCCCGTTTTATTCCGAATCTATGGAGGCAAATGAATTGAGAGAAAAATTCCAAATTGACCCTTCTAAAAAAATACTGCTTTATCAAGGTGTACTTCTTGAAGGCAGAGGGATTATGCCGATGCTTGCACTTGCAAAAATGCGTGATGACATTGCAATTTGCTTGATTGGCGAAGGAAAACTCAGAAAAGAAATTGAGGATTATATCAAAGACAATTCCTTACAATCAAAAGTTTATATGACGGGAAATATTGAATATAGCCAGTTGCATCGGTGGACTTGTTCAGCAGATATTGGCTTTGCTTTGATTGAACCCATAAGCTTTTCTTATGAGCTTGCTTTGCCAAATAAACTGTTCGAATATTTGCAAGCTGGATTGCCCGTTATTGCAACAGATTTGTCTGCAATGAAAGATGTTATTGATAATTATCATTGTGGAATTGCGGTCAACAAAGACATTTCGCTTGATGAGGTTTCGGATGCACTTAATGAAATTATGAATAATTATGAATATTACCACACTAATGCACTGAATGCTGCGAAGCAACTCTGCTTTGATAATCAAATCGATATAATTCGCGAAGTCATAACGCTTAATTGATAATTCCCGAAACATATTTTGCAATTGCAATGCAAGAAGTAAGTCCGGGCGAATCAATACCAATCAAATTGATGAAATTAGGAAAGCCAAGGTCGGCTTCATTTTTTATTACAAAATCTCTAAAACCATCATTTGGACCTTGCAATTTTGGACGAATTCCCGCTTGGTCGGGAGTCAAATCGTCCAATTCCAATGTAGGCAGAAACCTTTTGACTGATAAATAAAATTTCTCTTTCAAATCCTCGGGAATTGAATAATCCTGTATATTCTCAGGCAAATACATTGTATCGGGACCTAATTTCAACATACCCGAAATATCAGGAGTAATGTGAATTCCAAGCCCAATCCAATTTTTTGCAGGTGCAGGATAAATCAAATGTTTTGCAAGATACATTTTATTTGGTGCGATCTTAAAATAATGTCCCCGACAATAATGAAGCCGATAATTATTTTCATCTATATCAATTCCCACCATTTCAGCAATTTTATCAGAATCAAGACCAGCCGAATTAATCAAAATATTGGTGCTTATTTGGAAAATATCTCCGTCCATCGATTGAATTGATAAATTATAACCACCGCCAATTGCTACAATATTTTTTAAAGTGTGGTTATAAATTATATCCACAGAATGATTGACAGCATAATTCTCGAAACTTTGCATTAAATTATGGCTATCGATTATTCCCGTGTTCGGCGAATATATTGCTTCCTCCGCTTTGACATATCGTTCGGCGTCGCGAAGCTCTTGCTTTGAAATTAATTTTAGATCAGCAACGCCATTTTTCTGTCCTTGCAAAAATAAATCATGCAAATTCCCCAAATCTTCTTCATCAACAGCAACGATATATTTCCCAAGCCGTTTGTGCGGAACATTATATTTGCTACACCAATCATAAAGCAAGCGGTTCCCTTCAATGCAGAGACGAGTTTTCAATGAATTTTCGGGATAATAAATGCCCGAATGAATAACTTCGCTATTTCTCGAGCTTGTCTCCCAACCGAATGAGGGATGGCGTTCAATTACAAGAATATTACTATTAGAGTTCGACAATTCGGCAGAAATAGCTAATCCGACAACCCCCGCTCCAATGATTACAATATCATAATCCATAATCTTCGATTATTGCTATTTAACAAAAGCCAAAAATAAAGAAAAGTAATTTCATAAAGAATATATATGAAAATATAAAAATGGCGTTTGAATAGAAAATTCATGGAGAGTTTATAATTGAGGGGAATTCCTTTGAGCATAAATGAAGGATTAAAAACTCGAATTAGAATATTCCAATATATTTGCAACAACTTGTTGATAATTTTGCAAATAAAAATAAAAAGATTTTGGGGTTTAAAAAATATTTATTTCAAATTTTTATGATTGTTTTAACAATTGATATTAATTTTGAAGTTTAGAAAAACGCAATTAAAATTTCAAATAATATGCAATTTATTTCAAATTCTGTCCAAGTGCATTTATTTATGTATAATCCTGATATTTTGGATTACAAGCATTTGCTGCTAAAAAGGTCAAGCGATAATAATATTTATCCCAATGTTTGGCAAGTTATCACGGGTATGATTAATGAAAATGAGACGCCGCTTGAATGTGCAATTCGTGAGGCAATGGAAGAGTCGCATTTGGAGCCAATTAACAAGTGGGTAATACCAATTGTGGGAACATTTTTTAATCAGAAAGATAATTCGATGAATTTTGTTCCGATTTTTGCTTTTGAGGTGAAATTTGATGAGCAAGTCATTATTTCATCTGAGCATAGCGAGTATAAATGGCTCGATTATAATGTTGCACTTGATTATTTGAAAATACCTTCGCATATTGAGGGACTAATTGCATTGAATAAATATATACTAACATCTGATGACAAATTTATTTATGCTATTTAATACTAGAATTAAACATAATTAAAAATATTGCTATTTAGAATGAATGATAAAAATAATATACTTGCAGTCGTTGTGACTTATAATCGATTGGAATCACTGAAAAAAGTTATTGAGGCATTGAGAAATCAAACAAAGCAGATTTCTGCTATTGTTGTGGTGAATAATGCTTCCACAGACGGCACAGAAGAATGGCTGAAATCACAATCTGACTTGCAATTCATACAGCAAGGGAATATAGGAGGGGCAGGTGGCTTCAATACGGGGTTGAAATATGGGTATGAAAATAACTACGAATGGATATGGTTTATGGATGATGATGTTGTCCCACAATCTGATTGTCTGGAGAAATTATTTGACAAAGCAGATAAAAAAACATTATTAGGTTCACTGCGATATAGTCCTTCGGGGAAGGTCCTTTCTAATGAGACATTAAGTTTTAATTTCTCCAATCCTTTCAAAACAATGTGGTCTGAGCTTGTTTCAGAGAAAGAACTTTCAAATGAATTGGCAGATGTAGAAGGAATGACATTTGAAGGAATTCTTATAAATCGGCATTTAATAGACATCATTGGGCTTCCCGTAAAGGATTTTTTTCTATATGGTGATGATAGCGATTACTTTATTAGAGCAAAAAAGGCAGGATTTAAGATTGGAATTGCAACCCAAGCACGGGTTAATAGGTTGTTTGAAGATAATATCCAGAAACAGTGGAATTCACCGAAACGCTATTATATGGTTCGCAATGTAATAATCCTTGACAGATTGTATGGTAATCATTTGGTGAGGAACTTGCGTCCCATAATTTATTTTTTCAAATGGTTCTTCTCGACAATCAATCCGAAATTAATGAAATTGACAATCAAAGGTTTTATCGATGGATGGAATTATCCCAAACAAATTAGGAACAAATAACAATAATATAAATAAGAAGATTTCAAAAGTATTTACCTATACTTTTGGATGCAAAGTGAATTACTCGGAGTCATCAAGAATTGCTGATGAATTCGCCAAGAATGGAATTCATAATGTAGAAAATGTCGAAGATGCCGATATAGTAGTTATCAATACTTGTTCAGTCACCCAAAAAGCAGATGCAGATGCACGAAAAGCAATAAGGCATTCTCTAAATATTGACCCGAATAAATTCATTATTGTAACGGGATGTGCAGCGGAAATCAATCCATATCAATTTGCTGATATTGAAGGAGTGGATTTAGTGCTTGGAAGCAAAAGCAAATTCCATATCCCTGATTATATTGATACGAATAAAAAATTAATGAGTCCGATAATATTGGATATAAAAGCAGATAATTTGCAATTTGAATATTCTTTTAGTAGCGAAAACGATAGCAGAACGCGTGCAGTGCTCAAAATTCAGGATGGTTGCGAGTATAATTGTTCATATTGCATTATTCCGCAGGCACGTGGGAACTTCCGTTCAATGCCCTTCGCAGATATTATTCCAACAATTCACAAATTGGAAGAATCAGGATATTCTGAAATTACATTGGTAGGTATAAATTTAGCTGAATATCATTCTGATGACAAAAATTTTAGAGATGTGCTTATGTTAATATCCCAAAGCAAAATTCACTCTCGAATAAGAATGTCTTCAATAGAACCTAACATATTGGATGAAGAAATTATCAGAATTATTTCCCAATCAGAAAACATTTGTCCGCATTTTCACATTCCATTGCAAAGTGGATCTGAGAAAGTATTGCGATTAATGCGTCGACGATATAATAAGAAGCAATTTGAAAAAAAGATTTTAACTATTAATAAATACCGCCCCGATGCAGCTATTGGATTAGATATTATTACGGGTTTCCCAGGAGAGAGCGATGCAGAATTCACTGAGACGCAAAATTTTCTGAATAATCTTCCTCTTACTTATCTTCATGTATTTAGTTATTCAGAACGTCCCAACACAGATGCGCTGAAAATTCCCAATAAAGTTCCTGAAATTTTAAAAAAGCAAAGGACTAATATTCTCAGACAATTATCTGGCGAGAAATCTTTGGAGTTCTTCAAGAAGCAATTGAATATGAGGCGAGATGTTCTCTTTGAATATCCAGAAGATAAAGTGACATGGTTCGGACATAGCGACAATTATATTCCCGTTATTGTTAAATCTAATAAAGTTTTACGTAATAAAATTCTAAAAATAAAACTAGATACAATTCAAAATGGAAAAGTCCTAGGCGAAATAACAGAATAAAAATAATTCTAATATTAGATTTACTTCAAACTTTCAAATATCTCCAGATATTTTGCAGCTGTATTTCGGATAGCGAAATTATCATTCATTGCATTTAGCCGAATTTTATCCCAATATGGTTGCACATTGTAAATATTGAGCGCTCTTCTCATTGCGTGTGCCATATCATCTGCATTATATTGAAAGAAAGTGAAGCCCGTGCCTTCCAAATTTTCAGGATTAAATTCTCTGACTGTATCTGCAAGCCCTCCTGTCTCACGCACAATTGGTATAGTCCCATATCTTAATGCGAACATTTGGGTAAGTCCGCATGGCTCATATCTTGACGGCATTAATAAATAATCAGAAGCTGCTATAACTTTATGCGATA
>DIEP01000105.1 GCA_002418685.1 Ignavibacteria bacterium UBA5771 | reverse complement strand
ATATATTATATCAACAGATAAGCCCGTTGGGAAACGCATACAATGTCTCTGCAATGTATTATGTCCCAAATAGTAGAGGCGTCCAATGGTATTCTGGACTCTGATTTAAATGATTAAATGAGAGCTATGTTTAAATAGGTAGTTTAATTTGAAATCAAAACTATATTAAAACAAAAAGTCAAATAAATCATGGTTCAGATTATTTCCTATAGGGGCAATGCTCTTTTCACTTCTTCTGCTAAATAAAATGAACCCAAAATAATTGAAGAATCATTCAATTCAATCAATTTGTTTAATGCATCGGGAACTTCTGGAATTATTTCGATTGATTTATCAGAAATGAATCTGCTTGCAATGTTTTTTAGGACTAGCGGATTGCTTGCTCTTGAAGTCTTTGGTTGAGTTAATATTAAATGCTTTATTAAAGGTGAAATTATCGAGAAAATACTTTCCGCATCTTTATCTGTCATCAATGCCATAAGAAACACAAATTGATCATTATCATGCTCTGTTGTTGAATGATTTATAAATGCAAGCGAATCGACCAATTCTTTCATTGCTCCGGGATTATGCCCTGAATCCAGTAATATTAAGGGATTATTGCTTATTATTTCTAACCTGCTTGAAAGATGAGTATTCTTAACAACATTTTCCAAACCCTTTTGAATAATAGAATCATTTAATTGAAAATTCTCTTTTAGCAGATATGTGCTTGCAATTGCCATTGACGCATTTTCAATTTGAAATTTGCCAATCAGTGGAGTTGAAAAAGATTTTGTTTTATGTTGGCAATCAATTATCTCAAACCTTGAAGAGAAATCAGGGTTTATCTTTATATTTTTTAATGTAAGCAAGTCATTAGTAAAAAATAAATCAGATGAGACCTTATTTGCTTGCTTAAAAAAGATGTTTCCAAGGGATTTGTTCTTATCAGAAATCAAGCTTTTACTTTTAGGTTTAATTATTTGCGATTTATCAAAAGCGATTTTTTCAATTGTATCACCAAGATATTCAGTATGCTCCAAACTGATTGGCGTAATTATTGAAAGAACTGATGAAATAATATTTGTAGCATCATTCAATCCACCCATACCTGCTTCGATTATAGCAATATCAGTTTGCATATCGGCAAAATAACGAAAAGCAATTGCAGTAGTTAATTCAAAAAATGTTGCATTGATTTTTTCTTGCAATGGTTTCAAACTTTGGGCATATTCCACAAGTGCTTCATCATCAATCATTTTTGATTGCAATTGAATTCGCTCGTTGAATTCAAGCACATGAGGAGAAGTATAAAGCCCCGTCTTATAACCACCTTCAATGAGCATAGATGCTAAATTAGAGGCGGTTGAACCTTTCCCGTTTGTCCCTGTGATATGTATGCTTTTAAAATTTCTTTCAGGATGACCGAGAAACTCAGCTAATTTATTTATCCGTTCCAGACCGGGCTTAATTCCAAATCTATGCAATGAATATAGCCAATCAAGAGTAGATTGCTTATCCATAGAAAATTATTCCCAATATATTTTAGTATTGGGAAAAGAACGGGTGATTTTAATTTGTAATGCGTCAGAAATTGGGTTATTATTAAACCGCAAAATTCTTAATGTATTGGACAATTCAAAAAAGCTGTCAGGAACATAAGAAATATTATTAAAGCTCAAATCCAATTCCTTCAATGCTTTTAACTGCCCAATTTTAACTGGTAGCTGAGAAATTTCATTTTCATATAAAATCAATTTCTCCAGATTTGTGAGTTCAACAATTGATTCAGGAATATAAGCAATTTGATTTTTGAAGGCACGGAATCTACTAAGATTGGTCAATTCAGAGATAAAATCAGGAATTTTGTCAAGATTGTTATCGTTAATTTCCAATTTTGTTAGTTGTTTTAATTTAGAAATTGATTTAGGGAGATTTGTCAAGCGATTTTCATAAACCCGCAATTTTTCGAGATTCACAAGATTGCCTATGCTTTCAGGAATTTCTATAAGTTCATTTTCGGAAATTATCAATTCTTTTAGGTTATGTAGATTGCCAATTTCGTCGGGCAGATTCTTGAGTTCATTATTATTCAAACTTAATTTGATAAGGTTAGTCAGATTTGCTATCGATTTGGGAATACTCGATAAATTGTTCCAACTGGCAATCAAGGTTGTTAGATTTTTTAAATTTCCAATTGATTCAGGCAATTCAGATAAGTGATTCCCGCTAATATCCAATTTTTCTAATTTTTGCAATTTCTGAATTTCACTGGGTATGCTTGCTATTTGATTATTGTAAATGTCTAATTTCTTGAGATTATCAAATTCGAGTATTTCCATAGGGAATTCACTCAAATCATTGAAATGTAAATCAAGAATTTCTACAACCGAAGGATTTTTCAAAGCGTCGGATAGATTGTAGAAAATCTGTGTTTCTAAATTTGGTTCTATTTCCATATTCCCTCCCTTAAAAATATATAATTAAAAAATGCATAACAATTATTTACAAATTAACGAATTCTTTACAAAAATAATACAATTCAATTCTAATTTTGGAAAAACACATACAAATGAAATATATTTTTTTCGTTTTTCTTGCAATCATAATTTACCGCTTGTTGCATTTTTTAACAACTCCAATTCTCAAAAAGCTTGGAATTTATAAATATTATACACCTTTGTTTCTGATTGTCCCATATATGCCAAGAAGATATGAAATCCATCTGGGAACAAGTTGGGACTTTTTTAAATTGCCACAAATTAGCCCAAAAATATATATCGATTACTTGACGCAAGGTCTTTTGGAATTAATTGAAGATATTGAAAACTGCAAAATTCAACCCGATGTTATGTTTAAAGGATGTACATATTACTTGAAGATTCAAACCATGGAACGCTTTGGTTTCCATTCGAGAAAGCTAAGACCTTACGAATTTGTAATATTTTTGCTCAGCTACATTGAAGTTATAATTCTGCATTCAATATCAAATAAAAAAATTACGATAGTGTCTTTCAAGAATCTCATTATTTCAACCATCACAGCACAGGAGTTGCAACAAAAAAAGAACGAGATTCTTAAACTTGTGCCTGACCATAAAAATGGGACGAAAGATTATATAGTACAATTCTGATTCTTAATCTTTTCAAATAACTAATTACTTTCATCGTTAAAATTAACTATGCAAGTATTCTAAAAAATACGGGCATTATGTAGGCAATTTTTTTGTCATTACTAATGAAGTGAAGCAATCGTGTTGTTCAGACGGAATTATTCATCCATAGATCAAATTCTATCTTATTTGTAATGACGCAAGAAGTGAATTTTTAGAATTTTCATAGAAAGTAATATTTAAAATAATTAGAATGGGACAGATATTAAATAGATTAAAAGATTTAGTTAATTCGGAAGTCAATTCAAAAAAGTCCTCGGGAATTGATGATGACCAAGCGATTGATTTAGAAAAGATTATTCAGGAACTTAAATCATCGCAAACAGATTCCAAATTTGATGATAGAACAGATGAGTCTGATTATAAAAGTGATAGTAGCACTCGTGTATTCACCGTCTCTCAAGCCTTGAAAATTCTTGAATTGCCCGAAAATGCTACAAATGAGATGATTAAGTCTGCCTATAAACAAAGGATGATGGAATATCATCCTGATAAAGTTAATAATCTCGGTAAAGAATTGCAGAATTTAGCAGAAAATAAAACAAAAGAAATTAACGAAGCATATGAATTCCTCAAAAAAATCAAAAATATTGGATAGAACTCATATAATAAATGCTATTATAATTGTTCTAATTGCAAGTATTGTTGGTATTTTTTATAATCTCTTATTGCCTAATCCCTTGCCTTGGAAATATACAGAAAAAGAAATTATTACGGTTGCTGATTCATTACTTTTTTCGAGCGGCCAAGATCCAATAGATACTGTAAAGGCGAATAAGATAAATATTAAAGATTCCATCACCAATTATCAAAGCAATATCAATCCGAATTTGAATGATAAATCTGATAATAGCCAAACACAAAAAACTAATAAAAAGAGCGAGGAACCCCAAATCGAAGAATCCCAAGGTAGTATAAAATCAATTTCTTATTCACAATTATTGAAGATATTGAATAACCCCGATTTTATAATTATTGATGCGCGACGACCTGATGAATTCAATAAGGGGCATATTCCAGGAGCAATTAATATCTATGCACTTGATGAACCTGATATTCGTGTGCCAAAAATGTTGAATTTACCAAACAATAAGACGTTGATTGTGTATTGCGATGGTGGAAATTGCGATTTAAGCCACGAGCTTGCAAATGAACTGATCAATGTGGTGCATTATCCTAAAGTTTTTATTTATTCTGGCGGATGGGAAGAATGGGCAAACAAACAGAGTTCGAAATAATGGCTGCAAAAATGGATTTCCGACTTGAAATAGCTGAAAGACTCGGAATTATTGGACAATCAGAAGCCCTTATGCAAGCAGTCGAAACTGTGTTTGATATTGCTCCAACTGATTTAACTGTTCTGATAACAGGCGAAACAGGAACAGGTAAGGAGATATTTGCTCGATCAATTCATAAATTGAGCCACCGAAATAAAGGACCTTATTTAAGTTTAAATTGTGCCGCAATACCCGAAACGTTGTTGGAAGCTGAACTTTTTGGATATGAAAAAGGCGCATTTACAGGTGCAAGTGATCGTAGAATCGGCTTTTTTGAATCAGCTAACAAAGGGACGCTATTTCTTGATGAGATTGGAGATATGCCATCTCAAACTCAAGTAAAAGTCTTGCGATTTCTCGAATCTCGCGAGTTTTCAAGGTTGGGCTCATCAGAAGTTCATAGCGTTGATGTTCGAATTGTCACTGCAACTAATAAAAATCTTGAAAAAGAAATAAAAGAAAATCGATTCCGCGAAGATTTATTCTATCGCTTGAACTCTGTTAGGATTCACCTTCCGCCATTGCGTGAACGTAAATCAGATATTCCTGTATTATTTGATTATTTTGCAAAACAAATTGCTCAACATTATGGATTTGAATATAATGGAATTAGCTCCGATGCAATCGAAATTCTCCAAAATCTACCATGGCAAGGAAATATTCGAGAATTGCGCAATTTTGCTGAAAAAGTAATTACACTTGAAAAAGAGAATTTTATAACTCTTTCAATTTTACAAAAATATTTGCCTCCCGCTCTCCCATCTGCATCTGCATTATTTGGTATGAAGGAACAAAACATTGTTCTTGTTCCAAAGCAAGATGAATCAAAGAATTTTGAATCTACTTTGCTTTTGAAAGTCCTCTTTGAAATTGAAAACAGTCTAAGCGAATTAAAATCTCAAAATGCAAAATTATTTTCCGAGCTTAATAATATTAAAAAAGAAATATCAAACATTCCAAGAAGCTCTCTATATGAATATCAAGAAGTAAATGATGAAGAAGAAATTAGCTTAAAAGATAATCTAAATATAGAAAAGAGCGAAAGGAAATTGATTGCGGAAGCATTGCAAAAATATAATAGAAATCGTAAACAAGCGGCTTCGGCTCTCGGAATCAGCCTGCGAACGCTTTATAGAAAAATCAACCAATATAATTTAGAAGACTAAAATGCTTGGTATATATATTCACTTTCCTTATTGTGTGCATAAATGCTTTTATTGTGATTTTTATTCACTCGAAGATTTTTCGACGATGAATTTATTTTCGGATTTGCTATTGAAAGAAATTGATATTGCAACTCACCAATTCTTTCCAATTTTGCAAAATGTGGATACAATATATTTTGGCGGGGGAACTCCATCACTAATGAACCCTGCCCAACTTGATAAAATAATTAACAAAATTGCAAAATTATATAATATTTCCCCTGATGCAGAAATAACTCTTGAAACAAATCCCGGGACTATTGACCAGCAGTTTTTGAAAGATTTTAAATATTTGGGGATTAATCGATTAAGCATAGGTATTCAATCTTTCATTGATAGCGAACTTAAATTTTTACAAAGGATTCATAGTTCACAGGAGGCAATTAATACATTCAATTTAGCCCGGGGAATAGGATTTGATAATATTTCAATCGATTTAATGTATAATTTACCTGTTCAATCAATAGGCGACATGACTTATAGTATTTCTAAGGCAATTGAACTATCTCCCGAGCATATTTCAGCATATAGCCTGATTTATGAACCCGATACCCCACTGCAAAAAGCTGTGAAACGTGGTCAAATTCAACCTTTAGATGAAAATATTGAAGCAAACGGATTTATGAATATTATCGAACAACTTACCAATGCAGGTTATGAGCAATATGAAATTTCTAATTTTGCAAAAGATGGGAAAATATCACGTCATAATTCAAAATATTGGACTTATGAACCATATATTGGATTCGGTCCTTCTGCTCACAGCTTCCTTTATCCATTTCGACACTGGAACATTCGGAGTATAAATAAATATATTGAGCGACTTCAGAATGATATATTGCCTATCCAAGGACGCGAAGAAATAACTTTTGATGAAGAAATCGAAGAAAATATTATGCTTGGATTAAGAGCAAGTGGAATAAATATCCAAGAATTAAAAGATAAATATAATGTTGATATTCTTAAAATTTTACAACAAATGTATCCACAATACAACGAATATGTTCAAATTGACGGGAAAAAAGCTCGATTAACGCAAAGAGGATATTTATTATCTGATGAAATAATAATAGACATAATATCAAAAATTAAAAAACAAGATATTTCATAATGGCATAGTTTTATTTTAAATATATTTGTTAATTTGCTTTTTTTGAAAATTTAAAAATAATTTTATATTGTAAAATCGTCACAAAATTTATTAAAATGAATAAAAAGTAATTTTTTAAAGTAAATCTTTGTTATTTGGAGGTAAATGAAAGATGAGAAAACCTAAACCCAAAACAATAATCGGAACAGACCAAGCGCGCCGTGTAATTTGGATGTATAATAGATTTCTCGAGGGGAATAGCTATGCAAGTGCGGAGATGTATGAAGAAATTATCAAAACATTTAAAGTAAATATTTCTTTGAGAACTGTGCAAAGAGATCTGCGAATACTTCACGAGATGATACCTAATATGGAGCAAGTCAATGTCGGAAGGCAAGTCTATTGGCAATTATCGAAAAATGCCCTTACTCCTCTATATCTGTCGAAAATTGATGCAAATGATAAACTTGGATTTTATTTTCTAAAGGCATATTTAAAACAATTTAAAAATAGTGTTATTAGCGATGAATTACAGAAATTGTCGAAGAAAATTGAAAAAATTGCAGATGGCAATCTCTACATTGAAGAAAGCTTTAATTCAATTGCTGAACATGGCAAATACGATTACCAAAAACACAATGTTTTCTTCGAGGATCTTTTGCAAGCTATAATAAATAAGCAGTGGCTAAATATTACATATCGCGATTTATTTACAACTGAGATCCACCATCAATTTGCACTTTTTAGGGGATTTTTCTTTTTCCGTGGCTCTATATTATTTATCGCATTTGTTCCACGCAAGCACGGGGATTTAGCTATTCCTCTTGAAAATATCAGCAATTCAAGTCCTGCCGAACCATATAATGATTATGTGCCCGAATTCAACGCAAAAGCATTTTTCGAGAACCGTTATGGAGTGAGCGATGGACCTCTTATTAATGTGGAATTGCAATTTCTTCCTGAGATTGCTCCGCTTTATGCTTCTCGTCAATGGCACCCAAAGCAAGAAGTTTTTCCGCAATCTGATGATTCAGTTATTATCAAATTCCCAATTATGATGAATGCTGAATTCATCAAATGGGTAATGAGCATCGGAAAGGGTTTGAAAATACTCTCCCCACAAATCCTTATTGATCAGGTGAAAGAGCAATGTGAAGCAGTGCTAATATTGAATAGCTAATATGAATTTTTTGATTCTTTTATTGGGGAGAATTGGAGATATGATTCTCCTTACTCCCTTTTTAAAAATTCTAAACGAGCATTATCCCGAAGCAAAAATTGATGTTATTGCATCAGTTCATAATTGGATGATTTTAAAAGATAATCCAAGAATTTCGAAAATATTTGTTTATAATAAAAATCCTTGGAATCTGCTTGATTTAATCCTCAAAATTCGCTTAAAGAAGTATTCATATTATATCGACCCGAAAGACCATTATTCCCACGAAAGCCAATATTTTGCAAAGATTGTGCGTGCTGACAATAAAATTTATTATGCTACTCAAACCAATTGTAATAATATTTTTTCGCTCCGAGAATTTGACAAAAATAGTGGCGTGCATTTTACGCAAAGACTGATGCAACCATTGCAATATTTAGGAATAGATATTTCTGCAATACCAGTGCGACCTGAACTTTGGGAAGATAAAAATTCGCAGATTTATATTGGGAATTATTTCACCCAATCATCAAGAAACAAAGTCAATATTTTGTTAAATATTTCTGCAAGCAATCCCAAAAAAATGTGGGAAATTAGCAAGTGGATAGAATTCTTGGCAACTTTGAATTTTACTTATTTTAACTTAATAATCAGCTCGGACCCAAAAGACAGAGATGAACTTATAACCATTCACAAAAAATTTCCTGAAACAAGTATTTCACCTGCACGAAATTTCACAGACCTTATTTCTCTCATAAAAAATGTGGATATTGTGATTACTCCTGATACTTCGATTGTCCACTTGGCGTCTGCTTTTAATAAGCCAATACTTGCGCTTTATTCGGGATTGGGCTGGACTTATGATTTATTCCGACCATTAAGCGAAATTAAGCAAATTGTGTTTGCACCTGATAATATTGACGATATTCGATTTATATCGGTTGAAGATGTAAAGTCTTCATTTAGTGAATTGCTTAATATTTTAAATTTTGGTCAATATTACGCAAATAAATAAAACAAACCATAATAAAAGTAGAAAATTTGACCAATCACCAATGTTATTACTATAAAAACACTTATTTATTGAGGATCTGTTTTAATTCATTATTGATTTTTGCTTTAATTAATGCTTGGCATAATTTTTCTAATAATTCCTAAAAAAATGTTAATTTTGAACGATAATAATAATTAAATAACAAAAGTTAATGGTCGAAGAGGATAACAAAAAGCAAGAACCCGAAAAATCGCCGAAGAAGTCAGAAAATAAATTTCTTGGTGTATCACTCCCATTGGTTATT
>DIEP01000063.1 GCA_002418685.1 Ignavibacteria bacterium UBA5771 | reverse complement strand
GTCCGAGCTATCGAAAAAAGGCAAGGACGGCAAATCGCTTGCATTGAAGAAATTGCTTTGAATCAAAATTTTATCACTTTATCGGACTTCAATCGCATAATCGATTCTCTACCTGAATGCGATTACAAAAAATATTGCCAAAAAATTGCTAATGAAATTGAATAATCGGCAATTCTATAAATGGGTTATCTCAAAGTAATATATTTGCCCGTCTGAATGGANNTTAGAGCAACTGAGAATCCATAATGCCGTTAAATATCATCGACATCTGCATTCCTTCACTTCGATTTGAATGATGTTTTTTGACTTTCAATAATTCAATAATGTTTTTAATCATTCAAATGTTTTATTTCAATAATTTTTACTAATTTTAAAAAAATTAAAATGAAAATAAAAAAAATCATATCGACAAGTTTGAAAGAAGGCAAAGACAAAGTTCTGCAAGAACTTGGAGAGAATGCTATAATTCTTTCAAGTAGGAGCTTCAAGGATCCGAGCACTTCGCAAGATCTTGTCGAAATCGTTGCAGCACTTGATGAATTGCCTACTCCAAAAAAGCAAGATATTCACTCTATTTTGGAAAAAGCAAAGCCACCCGAGACGCATAAAGATGATTTCAATCAATTTGCTTCCACCATATATTCGGAAATCCACGATTTAAAAGATCAAATTGGAGAAATTTACGAGCAATTAAAATTTAGTTTTTTGCAAAATTATCCTAAACATTTGCGTGATCTTTATAAAAAATTATTGGATTCTGAAATTTCCCCTGATTTTGCATTAAAGATTATCACTAATATGGAGAGTCTTCCACAAAATTATAAAAAGGAAGATTTGCGAAAAGAAATTGATAAAATCATCAAAAAGAATATCCAATTCGATGAGCAAATTCAAAAATCCGAAAAGCAACAGGTTATAATGGTAATTGGACCGACGGGTTCGGGCAAAACGCTATCACTTGTGAAACTTGCAGTGCTTGCAAAAATCGCAATAACAAATAATATTGCAATCATTTCAACTGATAGCTATAAAATCAGCGGTGCAGACCAACTGCAAACGTACTCGTCAATTGCAGGAATTCCATTTTTTGTTGCTTATGACACTAATGAACTGAAGAAAATCCAATCGAAATTATTCGACTCTGAAATAATTTTTATTGATACAATTGGCAAAAGGCAAACTGATCTTGATAATCTTGAATATATTTCAGAAATTCAGGATTCGGCTAATGTTTCAAAAACATATCTGGCTCTTCCTGCAAATCTTACACGAAAGAATTTTTTGGATTATTTGGACAAATTCAGGAACCTTGCTCCCAATGGTATCATTCTAACAAAGATTGATGAATGCGTATCTTTTGGCAATATTTTAGAAGGAATAATTAATTATCCACTAACCTTATCCTATTTTACAAATGGTCAGCAAGTTCCTTCTGATATCAAACCGGCTAGCGGTGAGGAATTTATTGATTTTTTGATGAACAACTTGTGGGAAGAGAAATGATTGACATAAAATTAAATCATTTGCCATTGATTACATCGATTGTTAGCGGAAAAGGTGGAGTAGGCAAATCCATTATTGTGGCAAACTTAGCAAATATGCTTGCGAAAAACAACAATAAAGTTTTAATTTGGGATGGGAATTATAATTTTCCGAATCAACATATAATATTTGGAGTTGAGCCACTATACAGAGCCAAAGATGTTTATTCAGAGAAGATAGCTTTAAGCACGGCAATTTTTCGAATTAATGATAATTTATCATTGCTTGCAGACTATTCAGTCGATGATATTAAAATGGATATTAATATAGATTCTGTTTTAAAAATCTTCAAGCAGTTAATCACAGAATATGATTATGAATATATAATAATCGATACAGCGGGAGGATTATCTGATTTACTAATGAATTTTGTAAATATATCTAACCTTGTCGGAGTGGTGCTTGACGATAATCCATCATCATTGATTGATAGTTACGCACTGGTTAAAATTTTCCTCAAATTTCTCAATCCTGATCAAATCAAATTAATAATCAACAATGTAATTGATCGCGAGGATTTTAATGAAATATCTACAAAAATGAATCTTGTTTCTGAGAATTTTTTAAAATTGCATTTTGAAACAATTGGTTATTTGCCGTATGATAGAGAAATTCATCAATCTATACTCAATCAGGATCTCTTTACTAATTTAGGAAATAAGCAATTAAATGAATATATGAATAATTTGGCACAATATTTTATAGACTTTTATAAGTATAATAATTTTGAGATAATAAAATAAAAAATGGCTAAAGACAATCAAGGTGAACGAAAAGAAACTTCAAATGGACAAAAAAAATTAGACGAAGAGAAAAATAAGCTTGAAAAAGAGCGCCTATCTCAGAAAGATGAACGAAAAAAGCGTGCTCTTGCAAGGCAAAAACGAGAGATGCAACGAATTAAAATGCTCGTGGAACTTCCTTTGAAGATGATTTTGAATATTAGCGTAGTCTCAGCATTAGTTGCTTTTATCGTTTCATATTTCTTGCTGAATAACGATCCTATTTCAACCGTTGTCAAATCCTTTTTAGTATTTTGCGTTTTATATTTCGTAGTAGGTCTCATTATTGTCGGGATTTTCCTTATTATGTCGGTTGAAAAAGAAAGACAAGAGAAAGAACAGAAGGAACAAGAAAAATTGAAGCAGCTTGAAATGGAAAAACAACGCCACGCAGAAGAAATGAATGAGTTGGCTTCAATTGAAAAGGAAATTGCTTCAACACGAATGAATACTGAGCGAGCAAAGAAATATGCAGATACTAACGGAAACGGCAAGAATCATTCAACACCACAAAATAATGCGGGACAAAAGACTATGGACAATGATTCTAATTTGAATGATGAAATGGTGCAAAATCCTGCAAATGAAAATGATTATTTAAATGAAATGCTGAAATAAATATGTCTAATCAAACAACTGATATTGAATCGATTTGGAAAGAATATAAGCAAAATAATGACATAAATTTGCGAAATAAGATTATCGAGAATTACAGTTGGGTGGTAAATTACACTATTTCCAAAATGAATTTGCCGACAAACATAATTATAGATTATGATGATTTCCGCTCTTTTGGAATGCTTGCTCTGATAGAATCTATTGAAAAATATGACATAAATCTTGGAACAAAATTTGAAACTTATGCAGTAATTCGTATAAAGGGGAAGATAAAAGATGAATTGAGAAATCTGGATTTGCTTTCGCGAACAGCAAGGAAAAAAGTTTCAGAAATTTATCAAACAAAGGAGACACTGACGCGAGAGAAAAATCGGGAAGTATCTATTGATGAAATTCGCCAGCGTTTAAATCTCACGCAGGATCAATTTCAGTCTTATTTAAGTGCTCTTGATACTTCAAGGGCATATTCTGCGGCGAGTGATATTTCTCAAATATTTTCTGATGAAGATGATGATGAAATTGAAAATGCAATTGAAGATATTGCAGATACAAGCCAAGACGATGGATTAGAAAAATTAGCAAAATTAGAGAGAAAAAATTTTATCCAGAGTTTTCTAACTCGATTGCCTAGAAATAAACGGTTAGTAATAATACTTTATTATTATGAAGAATTGAACTTTAAGCAAATTAGCCAAGTGCTTGCAATATCCGAGGGACGTGTTAGTCAGATTCATTCAGAAGTTATAAAAAATTTAAAGAACGAATTAATCAAGGAAGGCTATGCTTGAGCAAAGGATTATCGATAAACTTGAAACAGTAAATAAAATAATTGCAATGCCTGCAATAGTAATGCAAATTATTGAGCAATTGGACAATCCAAAATTCAGCGTTGCAAAAATCGCTCAATTGATTGAACAAGACCAGAGCATTGTAGCCCGAATTTTAAAGATTGCAAATTCTCCTTTTTATGGATTTCAAAAGAAAATATCAACAGTTGAATTGGCAATTATAGTTTTAGGAACGAATTCTATTAAAGAAGTTTTATATGGATTTTCGATGAAAAGAATGTTCAACAAAATTAAATCTGTCGGTTTCGATATTGATAAATTTTGGGAATATTCACTATATTGCGCAGCAGCATCGAAAGTAATTGCAAGGCGTTTAGGCTATAAGCTTGCAGGAGAGGCATTCGTTGCGGGATTGATGCATGATATTGGTATTTTAATTTTAGTCCAATATTTCTATCCTGATTTTAAAAAAATCAATCAACTGCTCTCTACTACTACGATGACTCTTATAGAAGCTGAGGAGAAAATAATGAAAACAAATCATACAGAAATTGGCGCCTGGATTGCCCAAAAATGGAGCTTGCCCGAACAACTGACTATAGCAATTCTCAATCACCATACTCCATATAGACTTTTGACTCCTGCTAAAGATAATGAATCACCAGAGATTGATCAACCATTGACTACTATTGTCTCAATTGCAGAATGGTTTGCCATTCAATATCCTTTTTATAGCTGGAATATAGAAAGAAGTCGTTCTCCACTATATGTTGCTAATGAAATATTCGAAGATTTGAACGAAGATATTATTGAACCCGAAAGCTCTTTGAATATATTGAGAAATGAAGTTTTCGAGGAATATCAAAAAGCAGGTGTATTTACGGAGTTATGATATGGACAATATAAAAAGATTTACTCAAGCTGAAAAAAATGAATCTAAATTCTTCAAAGATTTACTTGAAATTTATATTCAAGATTTGGATTATAGTTCGACCATAGCGATGATTCAATCATTCTATTCAGAGAAATTCTCTTTGATGGAAAACCAAATCTTTATCATTGACCAAAATGAAATGAAATTTGAACAAGAATTCAATTCATCACAGAATTTCTTATTAGCAGTAAAAAATTTAGAAGAAAATGGGGTAATTGATTGGATCTCAAAAAATCCGGATGTTAGAGTAATACCTAATCTTGATGTATTAACTTATAAAATTTTCCCAAAATTTGTTGTTGTCCCAATTATTTTGGGTGGGACAACTCATGCGATTTTTATTGCATCTTTAATTAATGATGAGATGGAAAGATTAATCTTCAAATTTAAAGATCTGCAAAATCTTATCTCCCTTTCTTTTCTTATAATTAGCCATGCAAAAGCGAAAAGCACACAACTCGTCAAGCAACCATCTGAAAACTTCCGTGGGAAGGAAAGTTTGATAGCTTTTTCGAAAATTATCCATAATTCATTCATTCGATCTGCAATTGACCAATATTCTATGCAATTGAAACTTATCAAAGTCCAGATGTTAATGCTCGAAAATAATAGCGAAAATATTTCACGGCGAGTGAAAGTCATCCTTGACTCTCTTGAAGACAATATTAAATTGAATGAGCTGCTGATTTCGCCTGTTTTGCAGTCGAATAATTTTATATATAAAGAAAGAATTGAATTGCAAACTTTTTTGGATGATTTCTTGAAAAAAATCGATTTCATTTTTAAAAAGAGCAATATCCAGGTAGAAAAGCAATTTGAATCGACAAATACTATGATTCTGATCAATTTATATATGCTCGAGACATCTTTGATTGCGATTATTCAAAATGCGATTGAATCATTTTCAAATGAAGGGAAAATACGTATTTTACTTTATGATAGTGATAAACGCCATTGCACATTGAGCATACAAGATAATGGAGTGGGAATTAGCGAAGAACTTTTACCAAAAGTTACAAATTTGTTTATGACTACAAAAAAGGAATCAGAACATATTGGTTTGGGACTTTATTTCGTGAATAGTTATGCTCGCAGCCAACATTTTAAATTTTCAATAACAAGCGAAGAGCAAATTGGCACAACTGTTAAATTAACAATACCTAAATTGCAACAATAATTATTTGCAAGTTTGCAAGATTCTATGAATAAAAGATTATATCTTAATTTCCGTTCTCTCACTTTTATAATTATTATTTTGCTTTGCAGTTATCCTATTTTTGCAAAACCAACATTACAAAAGCTTGAAATAGATTCCTTAAATCATATTGTTTTTTCTTTTGATCAAGTTCCCCCTTATTCTGTTATACTTGATTCTTCAAAAATCGACTTGAAAATCGAATTTAAAAATACTTTCATTAGCAATCAAGTTAACACCATTGATAATAGAGGAATATTCCAAAGAATAAATTATTCAAGCAAAGATTCAATTCTCATTGTAAATATTAAATTAAAAGAAAAGTCGGGTTATACATCGCTGGTTGAACCTTATTCTCAGAGAATTGTATTGAATATTTTTAATTGGGCGAATTTGCAGAAAAGCGAGGATTTGTTCCACACGGGACTGCTTGCTTTGGAAGATTCATTATATAATGTTGCCGAGAAATACTTACTGCAATCAACAATGCTTGGCAATCCAAAGGCATCTGCAATATTGAGCGGGATATATTCAAATCAAAAGAAAATTCACCGAGCAGATAAATATAGCGAATATGGGAAATCTGAAGTATATTATTTTCCCGATATTTATAATATATTAGCTAATATCTCAAAATATAAATCCGATTCAGTAAATTTCTCAAAATATAAGAATGAATTCCAACGAATAACAGGCAAGCAGTTTGTGCCAATTTATTTTTCGTCAAATTTGCCATCTGACACACTTTCTGCAAGCGAATATCACACGATGGATTCTTTGATTTCTGCCTATCAATCGCAATTACAATCTGAATCTTCAAATGGCGACTTATCGAGGTTCAATAAAATTTTTGATGGTAATAATACAGTAAAAAAGGATTCAATTCCACAGCAAAGATCTTCTTGGAACGCATTACCCTTATGGATGAAAGCAATTATTGGTTTGATTATTACTTTTTTAGTTATCTTGGTTTTTCAATATTTCCGTTGGAGAAATATTCAAGCGAAAATCAAAGTTAAAAAGCTAAAAGAACAAGCAAAAAAAGATGCAAAGCAATCTGAAAAGCAAACACAGAACCCCAGCTCAACCTCTACAATTCCATCACAAATGATGTCTGCTTACATTCAAAATGAACCTCCAAAACCTGAAGCAGTTCCACCTCAACAAACGCCGCAAGCCACTCCAACACCCTTAGATATTACAGAAGAAAAGGTCAAGCAATTGTCAGGAATTCTCGAAAATATCAAAGCATCCAAAGAAGAAGAATCCCAGAAAAAAATTAAGCTTACGCAGCCTCCACTTTCTGCAAAACTTGAATTAGCATTGAATTTGGCTGAAGAGCAGAAGCGACTCAAACAGGAAAAAGTTCTGCAAACAAGTGCTGATTTATATACTACGGGCGAAAAACTTAAAACAACTGCAAAAAAACTCGGTCTTGAAGAAAACACAATCGAAATCAAGCAAGCAATCGCGAATCTCATAAATGACAAATCAAAGTTACAAGAAATGCAATCCAAATTGGAATCGAAATCTCCCGAGAAATAAATCAATTTACAAATCTCAATTTCTTTATTTTTGTATTTATTAAAAGGTGGAAATTATGATTCCTCGTTATAGTCGTCCGCAAATGGCTCATATTTGGGAAGATGAGAATAAATATAATATTTGGCTTGAAATTGAATTGCTTGCATGCGATGCTCAAGCTGAAATAGGCGAAATCCCTTCTGAAATTGCTAAAAATATTCGCGAAAAAGCAAAAATTAATGCAATAAGAATTGGCGAAATCGAAGAAACAACAAAGCATGATGTCATTGCCTTTCTGGCAAACCTTGAAGAATCAATTGGCGAACTTTCAGCATTTGTGCATCTTGGAATGACTTCGAGCGATGTGCTGGATACCGCATTTGCTGTTCAAATCAAGCAATCAGGTGAAATCTTACTTGAAGATTTGGAGAAATTATCAAGCGTCCTTCAACGCCGTGCTAATGAATTCAAATATTTACCTGCTATTGGTAGAACTCACGGTGTCCATGCGGAGCCAATCACTTTTGGACTGAAATTCGCATTATGGTATGATGAATGCAGGCGGAATATTAATCGGTTAAAATTTGCAATGGAAGATGTTTGCGTAGGAAAAATTAATGGAGCGGTCGGCACTTTTGAGCATATTTCTCCAAAAGTTGAAGAATACGTTTGCGAAAAATTGGGTTTGAAACCTGCTCCAATCACAAATCAAGTTATTCAAAGGGATCATCACGCATTCTTTATAGATACGCTTGCTATAATTGGCTCAATGCTTGAAAAAATTGCTTTTGAATTGCGCCATTTGCAAAGGACAGAAGTTCTCGAAGCAGAAGAATACTTTTCAGTTGGGCAAAAGGGAAGCTCAGCAATGCCCCACAAACGAAATCCAATTTCAGCCGAAAATATTACAGGACAATCGCGTTTGCTACGAGGCTATGCAGTTTCAGCGATGGAAAATAATGCTTTGTGGCATGAACGCGATATTTCTCATAGCTCGGTGGAACGAGTTATTTTCCCCGATGCAACTGTAACATTGGATTATATTTTGAATAGAACAATCAATTTGCTCAACAAGTTAATTGTTTATCCTGAAAATATTAATAAGAATCTTAATCTTACCAATGGTTTGATTTTCTCTCAGAAGATCTTGCTTGCACTTGCAAAAAAAGGAATGCCACGCCAAGAAGCGTATGAATTAGTCCAAAAATCTGCGATGAAGTCTTGGGAAGAAAAGTCGAGTTTCAAGCAGAATTTATTGCAAAATGAGGAATTACTAAAATATCTCACCAATGATGAGATAGAAAAACTATTCACCTTTGATGAGATATTCGCAAAAGTAGATTATATTTACAAAAGATTAGGAATATAACCTGTCATTGAAAAATAATGAATTTTTCTTTTTTTGTATTGCATATTTCGCAAGCATCTTTGACGTCAGATTCTGTATAGGTGTATCCGCAGACGGGACAAATATAATAAGTGCTTGCTAGGATGCTCTCATTATTTTTTTTCATTTCATTCAAAGCATTTTCGAACAAAATTTTATGCTTTTTCTCTGTTTCAAAAGCATAAGAAAAAGTTGATCTTGCTCTTTTTACATCTTCGTTAGTAGCCACTTCAATAAATTCGGGATACATTGTGCTTACTTCGTAACCTTCACCATTGATTGCATCTTGTAAATTATCAAGAGTAGATTTGATCTCGAATTCTTCAGGTTCTACTTCCACCGTGTCTTTTAAAAGAAATTCCAATGCTCGCTTGTGGTTCATTGCGTGTATTGATTCGCTTCTTGAAATTGCTTCAAACATTAAAGATATTTTCAGGTTCCCTTCTTCTTTTGCTTTCTTTGAAAATGCTGCATATTTGGCTGACGCAGTAGTTTCGCCAATTAAAGCAGATCGAAGATTAATAATTGTTTTTTCCATTTTATGTTTCTCTTATTTTGAAAGATAAAAATTAATATCAGCAAATTAGGAAAAATAATTGATATGTTATTCAGAAAAATATTGGAATGTGATAATAAAAAAGATAGAGACACATTTTTCAATATATCTCTATCTTTGTTTCAAAATTGTATGCTATTGCTTCAAAAATATACTATTCTATCAGTTTAGTTTCTGATTTAGTATTAGTTACTTAAAGGCAATATATTGCTCTTTTGATGTATAGCAGACTATGCAATTCTCTTTTAATTCGTTTGGCAAATATGTGTAGCCACATTTTGGGCATACATAATACATTGATGCAAGAGTCTTTTCTTTCTTATCTTGCAATAATTTCAGGGCATTTTCATACATTTGCTTATGCTTCTTCTCTGTTTGAAGAGCATAGTCAAAGCTTGTGACAGCACCTTGTTCATTATCTAATTTTGCCTGTGCGATAAAATCAGGATACATTGTTGTTGATTCATAAGTTTCGCCTTTAATTGCATCTGCAAGATTTTCTGCAGTTGTCCCAACAACAAAAGTATCAGCTTTGATATCGACTGTTTCTTTTACCAATGTTTCCAACTCGCGTTTGTGATTCCCCGCATGTATTCCTTCTGCATGGGAAATTGCTTCGAACATTTTTGAGACTTTTGCATATCCTTCGTCAGCTGCTTTTTTAGCGAAAGCTGCGTATTTGGCACTTGCTGTTGTTTCGCCGAGTATTGCTGCTTTTAGGTTGTCAATTGTCTTTTGAGACTTTGGAGCCTGAACTTGCTGAGTTGTTTCTTCTTTCTGTGGAGCATTCTCTTTTTTCTGGCTGCATCCTGCGAATACCAAAATAGAGAAAGCTATTAGTGAAAAATAAATAATAGTGTGTTTCATATCTTACCCCTAAAAATTTATGAAAAAAACGGATTATATTCCAATTAAATAATTATAAACAAGATTTCCACCCAACAATCCTGTATACATTATTCCCAAAACGCTGATAAAAAAGAATACTAAGTAAATCCATCGCATATTTGATGATTCTTTGTCTTGCACTCTTAGGACAATCCTAATTACTGTTGCAATTGTAATGAAAATTGTGGAAAGTATTGCCATATCTTCATGCTGTTCCCGCAAAATCCCTGCTTCGCCAATCATTTCTTGAGTAAAAAAGAATCCTGTCAAAATTGTAACAATTCCTGCAATGCTTCCCAAAAGCATCAAATAATAACTTGCTTCATTGAAAAATTCGGACTTATCTTTTCTTGTTAAGTTAATAAATTCTACTAAAAATGCAACCAATATCAACGCAATTGGAAAATGAACAACCATAGGATGAATATGAAGAATTGAAAACATAAATACGTCCTTCAATTATAAAACAACAAAATGCTATATAGTATAATTACAAATTGCAAATTACAAAATATTTATTATATAATTGTAAAGGTAACTGATATATTTTTTTGTCTTCTATAAACGTCATTATCTTGTAATATGCTATAATTTTAGAAAATCATTAGTTATAATTTTCATAATTTTGTAATTTTATGGCAATGAATAATTATGTCATTCTTTAAATCGATCCCTTTTTTGGCAATTCTATTGATAAATATAAATAATTTGATTGGAGAAGATTCATTAAAAGTCGATGGCAAGCAACCTGTAATGCTTGAAAATATTGCTATGTATCTTGATATTCCTTATGACTCAAAGGACGGCGTTGAACAAAAGTATTTATCTCTTGATGTCTTTCATAATATTACATATAAAGATACATTACCTGTTATTATTTATTTCCATGGTGGCGGTTGGAATCAAGGCGATAAATCCTTACCTTTTCATTTAATTAAATATTTTACAGATAGCGGCTATGTATTTATAAGTGCAAATTACAGGCTCTCGCCTGATCCATACAACATTCAAGATAGCTCGAGAATAAAATTTCCGATTTTTACAGAGGATGCCGCAATGGCTGTAAAATGGGTTGTTGATAATATTTCCAANNGAGATCCTTCTCAAATTGTATTGATGGGATTCTCTGCGGGAGGGAATATTGCTTCCACACTTGCTCTAATGCCTGATTTTCTTGAGAAACATAATATATCCACTCGAATAATTAAAGCAGTTGTAAATCTTGACGGTGTAGCTCTAAATATTGTTAGGATTATTGATGAATCAAGTGGAAATTACCGCTTAATGCTTCAAAATGCGTTTGGAAATACTCTTGAAGAATGGCAATCGGCTTCACCCGTGCTAAATATTCCCGATAGTATTTATTTGCCAAATTTTTTCCTTGCAACCCAAGCAAACGCGGTTAGAAAAAGTCAATTCCAAGAATTGAGCGATACACTAATTGCAAGAGGAATCACTCCCTCTATTTATGTTAATAAATTTTTCTTTCACAACGATTTCCAGCAAAGAATTGGCGATTTAAATGAACCCGAAGCAAAAGAATACTCGGATTTAATTATCAAATTTGTAAATAATGTATTGCAAGATCATCAAATTTCCAAGCAATAATATTTTGAATATCTATCAAACTTTTTTGTCTTTATAATAGTCTACATTCTTGATGAGAAATATTCATAAAATATATAGTTTTTTAGTAATCGTCTTGGTGATACTGTCATCATCATTTATTTATACTAATAAATTTGCTCTCTCAACTCTTGAATTGACGGGGGTTGCAGAGAAATATGAATTTTTCAAACCTGTGATTAATAAATTAATGAAGAAAGGTGTTGATTCCGCTTTTATTTATCAATTATTAAGCGATTCATCTACTTATTTTAATGAAAAATACGTGCAAATTAGCGTCCCCTCATATAAACCCAAGAAATCATCAAACAGCAATGATCCCAATCGAGTTTATCCCCAATTTGCAAATGATTTTTCAATAACTCAGATAACAAAATTCATTCAAGATAATTATGAAATTCTCGACAAAATGGAACAGCAATATTCTGTTTCTAAAGATGTTGTTGCTTCATTGCTGTGGGTTGAAAGCAGACATGGAAGCTATTTGGGCAATCATAATATTGTGAATGTCTTTTTGAATCAAGCATTAGTCGATGAAACCGATTTTATTGAATTTAATTTAAAAAGATTAAAAGAAAAATATAATCCTGATAAAAAAGAAACAGTAGAATTACAGAACAAATTGAAAGCACGTTCTAAATCTAAAGCAAATTTTGCGATTAATGAATTGGTCGCCTTATACCATTTGCAGGATAAATTGCCCTATAAATCAACCGAATTGAAGGGGTCGTATGCAGGAGCTTTTGGAATATCGCAATTTCTCCCTTCGTCATATTCGCGTTGGGCAGTTGATGGGAGTGGTGATGGTAAGATAGATCTCTATGATGTCAATGATGCTATTTTTTCAGCAGCTAATTATTTAGCAAATCATGGATGGAAAAGCGACTCGGCTTCTCAGAGAAAAGCAGTTTTTGCTTACAATCACAGTACTGTTTATGTAAATACTATTTTCTACCTTTCTCAGAGAGTCGAGGATTATCAAACAAAATTATTCTTCCTTCCTTTAAAATTCCAAATTTTGAGTTTTTAAAATCAAATTCCAAATAAATGCTTTTGTTTAAATTCAATTCCTGCATAAATTCCTGAATCGTCTAACCATTCTTCAATTCTTAGCAATTGATTATACTTTGCTACTCGGTCGATACGAGCAGGCGCTCCTGTTTTGATTTGCTTTGTGTTCATTGCAACTGATAAATCCGAAATTGTAGTATCGTCTGTTTCGCCCGAACGATGAGAAACTATTGTGGTGTAATTGCTTGACTTTGCCATCTCAATTGCTTCAATTGTTTCGGTTAGTGTTCCAATTTGGTTCAATTTTATTAAAATTGAATTTGCAACTTTTTCTTCAATACCTCTCGCAAGGTAATCTATATTGGTCACAAAAATATCATCACCAACTAATTGAATGCGATTTCCTAATTTTTCGGTCATTGCTCGCCAACCTTCCCAATCATTTTCATCAAGTCCATCTTCAATTGAATAAATTGGGTATTTTTCCACAAGAGAAACGTACCAATCTATCATCTCTTCTGAAGACAAGATTTCCTGTGTTGATTTGAACATTTTATATTTTCCATCATTGAACATTTCGCTTGATGCAACATCAAGTGCTAGCATAACATCCTCGTATGGTTTATAGCCTGCTTTCTCAATTGCTGAAAGTATGATTTCAAGGGCTTCTTCATTGGACTTAAGCATTGGCGCAAATCCGCCTTCATCGCCAATTGCTGTATTATAATTCTTTGATTGCAGCACATTTCGCAAAGAGTGATAAACTTCTGCTCCCATTCTCAAGGCATCAGAAAAAGTCTCTGCTCCGACAGGTGCAATCATAAATTCTTGAATATCTACATTATTATCAGCATGTTTTCCGCCATTAAGTATGTTCATCATTGGAATTGGCAAATAACGAGCTGATATCCCACCAATATACTTGAATAAAGATACACCTAAATAATTGCTTGCTGCTTTTGCAGTTGCAAGCGAGACTGCTAAAATCGCATTTGCTCCCAAGCGCGATTTGTTGCTTGTGCCATCTAATTCAAGCATAATGCTATCAATTTGAAATTGCTCGATTGCATCAAGTCCTTCGATTTGCTTCGCAATTGTTTCATTGATATTTTCAACCGCCTTAAGCACACCTTTACCATTATAACGGTTTGAATCTCCATCTCGAAGTTCGATTGCCTCATTTTCACCTGTGCTTGCCCCTGATGGAACTGCTGCTATCCCAAACGATCCATCTTCAAGCGTGACTTCGCATTCAACTGTCGGATTGCCACGGGAATCAAGAATTTCCCGAGCCCATACATCATAAATGATTGAATCCATAATTATATTCTCCTATTATTAAAATAAATAAATTTAAAATACAAATTATACAAAATTAAGGGTTTCTTATGAAGATTGTATAAAATATTTATCTAAATATTAAAAAAAATCCCCCGCGTTTAATTAGTGGGGGATTTTTTATTTGTTATTCTTCTTGTAATGACCTTTGTTTTAACATGTAGGGGGTAAATTCCGAACCTGCCCCTACAAAGAATGTTCGCTATGGAACAAGCCCTCCATATTTAGTATTTAATAACCATTTTACAAGCATATCATTATCAGCAGGAACCTTTGGATTAGCATTTTTCTCGCTTTGACCGAAGATAAATCGCATAGTTGTGTTGCCTTGGCTTGCATTAATTGGATTGGGAAGTGTCCCCGTTCTCCTCTGGTCATGCCAGCTTTGTCCTTCAAGGTATAATTCCAAAAACTTCTGCTTCAGAACTTCTTGAATAACCGCATCCCTGTCAGAACTTGCAAAATCAGTAAGTCCCGCATTCGCCCTGATAATATTCACATCTGCAACAGCAGGTCCAACTGCATTTGTTCGTGCTTCTGCTTCTGCTTTAATCAATACGTTTTCTTCCCAGCGAATTAATGGGAAAGACTCAGCGAATGTGCTATATTTTTTCATTCTGACAGTGTAGTTTACGTTTAGTTCGAACGTATCGACAGGGTTTGGATAAAGATTTTCGCTATGCACGGCGTATCCATAATATACACCACCGGATTCTGCTCCTGGTGTGAAATATGCAGAAAGTCTTGCATCATTAGGTTCGCTTTTCAGTAAATCAACGAAATATTTTTCTCCCCTGATAGTTTCGGATTCATTTTGCACCCACATTCCCCAACTTGCGTATTCGCCTGTATTATCGGAGAAGAAAGCCATCAGATTACCAGTATTATCCACAATCCCCTGATTTGCTTGGGTAAGTGCCTCAGTGTAATTACCAATGTGGAGATAATATCGAGCTTTCAAGGAATGAATTACTGCAATCCATTGGTCTTTATTGCCACCAAAGTTAAGATCTCTATTAACAGCAGCTGTCTCTTGTGAGAAATGTCCCAACGCTTCATCGAGAAGAGTTTGAACATAGTTATATGCAGTTTGCTGATCTACGAAATCAGGTGGCTCTATACCATTGATAGTGATAGGAATTGATCCCCAAGTTGCAGCAGCTTCGCCAAGCAGCATTGCTTTATACGTCTTTGCAATACCCAGGTAGACATTGCCTTGGCTTGCAAGAGCATCTTTAAATACGTCAGGCGTATATTCTATAATATCATTTGCTATTTTTACACCACGATACGTAATTACCCAATAATCATCGGTTGGACCGTCATCTGTCATATTATAAGAATTCCAAGCAAGTGGTTGTGCACGCCCTATTCCTGGAGGAGCACACATTTGCCACGACCAAATACTTGCAATACGAGATCTATCCCGACTATAGGTGTCTCCTGCATTCACCTGCAAAGCAACAAGTAATGCTCGAATACCATCAACGGATTTTACTTTAGCTTCTGCTATTGCATTTGGATCGACATTTATGCTATCATCGATATTGCAAGAAGTAAAAACGATTCCACTTGCAAAAAGCAATGGTAAAATACTGAACAATACGAATTTTGATTTTATATTTTTCATTGTTCTCCTCCTTAATAGTTAATTGATATACTAAATCTGTAAGAACGCATCTGTGGAAGTGTGAAATAATCAACTCCACGACCTTCTGCCAAAGAGAATGTATTAACTTCGGGGTCAAAACCTGTGTAATCGGTGATTGTAAATAAATTGCGAGCAGCAAATGAAAATACGATATCACCAAGATTCCATTGCTCAAGACCACGCCAGCGATAGCTTACGCTCAATTCGCGTAATTTGATAAATGTTCCGTCTTCAATGAATGGCTCATTAATATAAAAGCCATTATAATATGCCCGGTATTTATCTTGTTTATTTACTGCAACACGTTCTTGTTCATTGTCGTTTTTGATTACATTAGTATAATCATAGACTTGATGGCCATTTTCTACCCAAAGATCAGCACGATCTTTTGTGTCGTCTGCAACTCCGAAATTATACAATGCGCCACGTGTTCCATTCCATACATCGAAATTAAATACACCATCAAAGAGAAAACTGATAGTAAGATTATTGAACAAAGTAATATCGTTTCTCCATGAAAGCATAAAACTTGGATTAGGGTCGCCAACCATAACTAAACTTGGTGATTGACGAGGAGCACCAACATAGTTCCCTTCATAATCATCACCGACAACTTTTTTTGTGCTAGGATCCCAATAGGAGTATCTTATATCACCATCTTTATAATGATATGTATTCATTTCTGCATCCTTAACATAGTTTGTATCTTCTTTTGCATAACGGTCAGCATCAAATCTAAGCCAGCCATACATTCTAAATGAGCCCAATGGATATCCAACAACTGCATCGTTTAGTGCACCGACAAAGCCACCCGTAATATCATAATATTGTGCATCAAGAGATGTAACAAGATTATAATTTCGTGTATAGTTAAGTGCGGTTACCCAATTTACTGTTTTGGTTCGAATTGGATTAGCAGTAATTCCCAATTCAATACCTTCATTCCACATTGCTGCGCCATTCTTTAATTGATAGGTAAAGCCCGTTGATGGTGGTGCAGGAACAGATAGAATCATATCAAACACATTAGAATGATAAAATGTAGCTTCTATGGTAACTCTATCATCCAACAAACCAAGATCAATACCAACTTCACGCTCAATTGAAAGTTCGGGATTAATATCCTTTGCACCTGCTATTTCGTATGCTCGAATACCATTGAAGCCACCACGACGTGATTGAGAAGCATCAACCCAAGGATCGAAATTACCATCAGTCAAATAGACAGTATTGGTTGCATAAGCATAAGGCAGAGTTGGTGAACCCGCTTCTCCCCATGATCCTCTTAATCTGACATTGCTAAAGATATTTTTCATACCTTCAAAGAATGGTTCATTGCTAAGGGTGTATGATAACCCAACTTTGGGATAATAATGGAACTTATTCGATTCGCCAAAAGTGGAGCTTCCGTCTCGTCGTATGCCCAAAGTAAGAGAATACCTATTAATATAAGTTGAGGTTAATTGTCCGAAATATCCAACGGTTTTGGTCTTAGTTAATGTGCTCGATGCATCTTTTGTGGCACCCGCTGCAATTTGGTCAAAGAAAGGAAGTGTTGATGATGAATATCCATAAGTAGTAGTCCGATCATACCATACAATTTGGCTTCCACCAACAAGATTCATTGCGAGATTATCCTCAAAAAGTGATTGGTTTATGTTAAATGTCAAATCAAGGTTTTGTTGCCAATTGCTTGCGTCATACCGAGAGATAGAACCCAATCGAGAAGGTGAATTTGCGCTTTGCACGGCAAGTCGTTCATTATAACTAAATGAATACCAATCCATACCATAACGACCGGTTAAAGTCAACCAATCAAATGGCATCCACTTTGCCTCTGTATTATGCAAAACGCGGTTAATTTTTTGATCGAAAGTATTGGTATTTTGTGTCCAAATTGGATTATCATAAAATGCAAATCTGTGTTGTGTCACACCATCATCTTCGAGATAATTCTTATTGTTGAAATCAGGTGGCGTTCTTAATCCTCCGAGCATAATACCTGATGTATTTGACCCATCTTGTGGCAGATTATTATCTGTGTAAATATAGTTTGTATTGCTCTGCACAGTTACTTTTGGAAATAAAGTAAATCCAAGGTTTGCACGAATTGATGAGCGCTCCAAACTTGAACCTTCAACATATCCTTGGTTGTATAAATAAGAACCTGACAATAGATAGTCGAATTGCGGAACTCCACCACTTATTGATAAATTATTTTCAGTGGAATATGCAGTTCTGAAAACATCCTCAGAGTGATCATAAGTAGGTGTGCCCGCTGGAAGTGGCATCGGTAGACCATTATCATCCATAGCATAAGAATCTGACGACCCTGGAGTATATGGTGCTGCAGGAATTCTTTGTCCATATATTCTTTGCAATGGAATTGTTCCTGCTTTTGTTCCTGCTTCAAATGAAGTATAAAAGTTTACTCTTGCAGGTTTGTCCGAAGAAGTTAATTTACCGCGCTTTGTATTAATGATGATAACACCATTGCCTGCCTTTGCTCCATAAATTGCTGCTGCTGATGCACCTTTAAGGATTTGCATAGACTCGATGTCATCGGGATTAATATCCACTGCTCTGTTAGAAAATTGATAACGGCCTGATCCATCATAAAGAGACGTGTTATCAATTATGATTCCATCGACAACATAAAGAGGTTCTGATGATCCTTCGATAGTTTTGCGACCTCGAAGAGTAATGTAAGTACCTGCTCCAGGTGTCCCTGAATTCTTCGTTACTTGAGCTCCCAGCACTCTTCCGCTCAATGCGTCGATAGCTGAAGAACTCACCACATTGTTCACTGCTTCACTACCCACTGATCCTATTGTGTTCCCGAGCTTGGTTCTGTCGACTTCGCCACTCAACCCGACAACTACAATTTCATTGGTGAGGATAGTACCCTGCGTTAATTTGATTTCCACTGTTGTGGTTTGATTCTCTTTGATAACAATTGATTGGGTGTAAGTTTGATAACCGACATAACGAACTTCCAGAGTGTATCGACCCGAAGGTGCTCGGAAACGGAAGTACCCGTCTTTATCAGTCACCGCTCCAATTCGCAAAGAGGAAATAGAGACAGAAGCTCCTACAAGTGGAGATCCTGTCTCTTGATCGGTAATCCTACCCGACATAAATGTTCCTTCTTGTGCAAATACTTGCCCAATGCTGAGAAGCAGTGCAAAAAGAATAACCACAACAGAACTCTTAGTGCTTGTTATCTTTGCTATAATTTGCTGCAAAGATTTTTTGGAGATTGTAAGGTATACTGCCATAACAAGTCCTGTGTGTTTTGTTAAACAAAAAAGTTATTTAAAAGAACAAAAATATTAATTATAAATTAACAGTTTTTCCAAATGTAATTTTTTTTTCAATACAAATTACGGAATTCAGAATATAAAGTCAACAGTTTTTTTTTAAGTTTCAAAAAAAATATTAATTTTTTTTGCGATATTATTTATGAGAAAATAATATTTAATTGCAAATGCACATTTCCGATTATTGAGCATGCTGTGAGACAATCTCATTGAACCATTGAAATTCTAACGTAGATCAATATATTTTTAATAATTGATAATATTTTCTTAAATTTGTAGTCTTTTGAATATTAATAATTTATGGATTCTACATTCTCAAAAGCTTATTCTCCTAATGAAATTGAAGATAAATGGTATCAGCGTTGGCTTGATAATAATATATTTGATACTGATGAACACTCTGCAAAACCGGCATTTAGCATTCTTATGCCACCACCAAATATTACAGGTATTTTGCATTTCGGACATGTCTTGAATATCACAATTCAAGATATTTATATTCGCTGGAAACGAATGCAGGGCTATGAATCCTGCTGGTTTCCTGGTACAGACCATGCAGGCATTGCCACACAAACGCGGGTCGAAAAAGAATTGGCAATTGAAGGAAAGACCCGCTATGATTTAGGGAGAGAGAAGTTCACCGAACAAATTTGGCAATGGCGTGAGAAATATGGCAATATTATATTAAATCAGATGAAGAAGCTTGGAGCATCAGCAGATTGGAAACGCACGCTTTTCACAATGGATGAATCTGCAAGCAAAGCCGTCCAAGCTGCATTTATCCGCTTGTTCGATGATGGGCTTATTTATCGTGGGAAAAGAATAATCAATTGGTCTCCGCTAGCTCAAACTGCACTTTCTGATGAAGAAGTTGAACATCGAGAAATTCGTGAGCATCTTTACACAATGAAGTATTATTTTCCAAATTCTCAAAATTATATTGCAGTGGCAACGGTACGTCCCGAAACAATTTACGGAGATGTTGCGGTAGCAGTCAATCCAAATGATGAAAAATATAAAGATTATGTTGGGAAAACCGTGATTGTTCCATTAGTTGGAAGGGAAGTGCCTATTATAGCAGATGATTACGTAGATATTGAATTTGGAACAGGATGCTTGAAAATTACTCCTGCACACGACATTAACGATTTTGAAGTTGGCATAAGGCATAATTTACCAATAATAAATACTATAAATCCCGATGGAACACTAAATGAACTTGCAGACGGATTCAAAGGTTTAGATAGATATGTGGCTAGAAAGAAAATAGTCGAGAAATTAACAGAAAACAATTTAATTGAAAAAATTGAGGATTATACCCATAGTATTGGATTTTCCCAGCGTGGTGGCGAACCAACTGAACCTTTTTTGAGCGACCAATGGTTTGTGCAAATGCAACCGCTTGCCGAAAAAGCTCTGCAAGTTGTGTTGGATGGTGAAATCAATTTTGTTCCCGAGCATTGGTTAAAAACTTATGAACATTGGATGAGAAATATTCGCGATTGGTGCATTTCGCGTCAGCTATGGTGGGGTCATCGCATTCCCGTTTATTATGCTAAAGATGGACGCTATACTGCTGCGATCAATCCCGAGGAAGCTCGTAAAAAACTTAATCTCTCCTCTACTGATGAACTAACTCAAGATCCTGATGTGCTCGACACTTGGTTTTCATCTTGGTTGTGGCCCCTAACAACAATGCGTTGGGACCCTGATTCAAGCGAGCAAAATGAAATTATCAAAAAGTTTTTGCCAACTGATTTACTTGTGACGGGTCCTGATATTCTCTTCTTCTGGGTTGCAAGAATGATTATGGCGACGGAAAAATTTGCAAATACTATCCCTTTCAAAAATGTCTATTTTACGAGTACCATTCGAGATAATAAGGGACGAAAGCTCTCGAAATCTTTGGGCAATTCACCTGATCCACTGAATATAATTGAAAAATATGGTGCAGACGCCGTTCGCTTCACTATGGTTTATTTATCACCATTGGGACAGGACTTGCGACTTGATGTGGATGTAAAATCGCAAGATATTGCATCAACTCAACTTGGTAGAAATTTTGCAAATAAAATATGGAATGCTGCCCGCTTTATACAAATGAAAAAAGACGATGTCGATGATGGCATTTTTCAAAATACTAAATTGTCTTTTGAAAATTTAACTTTTGCGGAACATTGGATATTATCGAGGCTTAATTCAACAATTAAAAGAACAAACCAAAACCTTTCGCAATATAAGTTAAATGATTTTTCCAAAACGCTTTATGATTTTATTTGGCGAGATTTCTGCGATTGGTATATTGAAATTATAAAAGCGGAATTTTCCAATGCAGAAAGTGCGAATAGAAAAGCAGAAATTGTGAAATTTGCATTATATATATTTGAAAAAATATTGCTTCTGATTCATCCTGTTATGCCATTTATTAGCGAAGAAATTTGGCATTTGCTTTTTGGAAAAGCAGAGGATGAAACAATTTCTACGCAAAATTATCCAATTGAAAATGAGGAATATATATCAATTGAACAAGAAAACGATTTTGAAATTATCCAGTTAGTCGTCGAAGAAATTCGCAGTTTGCGCGCAATGCTCGGAGTTCAGCCCTCGGTTTCATTGCCTATTAATCTTCATATTGAAGATCCGAAATTTACCAAGTATTTCGAGAATTTGCACAAACCCATATCTGATTTAGCAAAAATATCAAATTTGCAGATTAACCCTCCAATTAAACAAAAAAACGCAATAAGAAGTGTGATCCGTGGAATCGAAATTGCCTTGATATTAGATTCAAAAATTGATTTGCAGAAAGAAATAACTAGAATTGAGCGAGAAATCGAACGGCTTCAGAATAATATTCAAGCAAGCAAAAATAAATTAGCAAATCCACAATTCATTGAAAAAGCAGCAGCAGACACAATTGATTATGAAAAAGAAAAGCTTGAGAGTATGCAAAATACAATAGAAAAAGTAAAAATTAACCTTGAAGTATTAAAAAATATAGAGCAATAAATGAAAAGGCCAGATTGGGACCAATTATATATCACACTTTGCTACTTGATTGGAATGCGTAGCAGGGACGCAATGACTCACGTTGGCTCTGTTGTTGTGGATGCAGACAATGTGCTTGTTTCGACAGGATATAACTCGCTTCCACGTAGTGTGGAAGTTGATTCCGAGGCGAGACGCCTTTCTCGCGAAAACGATGAAAAATATTATTGGATTGAGCACGCCGAGCGAAATGCAATTTATAACGCTGCACGGCGAGGAACAGTTTTGAAAGGTTGCAAAATTTATGTGCCGTGGATACCTTGTGCAGATTGCGCTCGCGCTATTATTCAAACGGGACTTTCTGAAGTGATTATTCATCAAAATGGGCAAGATTTCTATTCAGAGTATACTAATGGGAAATGGCAAGAGGCACATCAAAGAACGCTTACAATGCTCTCTGAAGCTAATGTTATGGTACGATTTGTTAAATGCGATATAGTCAATCCCGAAATTTATATGAATGGCAAAATCCTTCCCGCAAATGTATATTTAAATGGCGATAAATTTGAAAATTAATTATTAGGGAAAGGAATTAGAAAACTTTGGAAATCGATCTTTGGCAAGAGTTGTCTTATAAGTTAATAAATCATTATTTTAGCAAATATATATAAGTATTTCATCATGAGCAATGAAATGATGGATCAATCTTATCAATTTCTATAATGACTATATTCCCAATAACATTTCGTAAATTTGCAAAATAATTATTTCAACAAATGGCAAATGTATTAATTACCGGAGGAGCGGGGTTCCTTGGTTCGCATCTTTGCGATAGATTTATAGCAGAAGGCGATAATGTGATATGTCTCGACAATTTAATTACAGGGTCGCTTGATAATATAGCTCATTTATTTGGGCATCCACGCTTTCAATTTATTCAAATGGATGTTACTACTTTCATCTATGTCCCGCAGGATATTCATTACGTCTTACATTTTGCATCGCCTGCCTCACCAATTGATTATCTGCAATTGCCCATTCAAACTTTAAAGGTTGGCTCTCTTGGAACTCATAAAGCACTTGGACTTGCCAAAGCAAAGAATGCGCGATTTTTAATTGCAAGCACCAGCGAAGTATATGGCGACCCACTCATTCATCCTCAACTCGAAGAATATTGGGGAAACGTCAATCCGATTGGATATCGTGGAGTTTATGATGAAGCAAAGAGGTTCGCTGAAGCATTGACAATGGCATATCATCGTTATCATAATGTTGATACTCGAATTATTAGGATATTTAATACTTATGGACCACGTATGAGACTTAATGATGGACGGGCAATCCCTGCTTTTATCTCCCAAGCTTTAACAAATGAACCGCTCACAGTTTTTGGCAATGGCAGCCAAACACGTTCAGTTTGCTATGTTGATGATGAAATCGAAGGTATTTATCGCTTGCTGATGTCTAATATAAATGACCCAATAAATATTGGAAATCCTGATGAAATATCAATTTATGATTTAGCAAAAGAAATTATCAAATTAACAGGTTCGAAAAGTGAAATTATCAATGCTGCACTTCCTGAAGATGATCCCAAAGTGCGCCAACCCAATATTGACAAAGCAAGAAAATATTTAGGGTGGGAACCAAAAATTTCCCGCGAAGAAGGATTGATCAAAACTATAAATTTTTATAAAAATAAAATTAATAATAAATAATTAAAATTAAAAAAAGAGTATCTATATGTACGAATTAAATAACTCAAAAATAATAGAAAAAATCGGCAATATTGCTGACCCTGATTTAGGTTATACTTTATCATCTTTAAATGCAATAAAAAATGTAAAGATTGATAATAATAAAGTAGAAATTGAAGTTGAACTTATACCTCCAATCGAATGGGTCGCAGATAGAATTAAAGCACAATGTTTGCAAAATCTTAGCGAATTCAGCGATTATTCATTTGAGATAAATATTAAAGATGCCGAAATCAAACAAATTCCAAAGCAAAGCCTGAAAGATGTGAAATTCATAATAGCAGTTGCTTCGGGTAAAGGTGGCGTTGGCAAATCAGCAATTGCATCAAATATTGCAGCAGCAATTGCTCAGAAAGGGGTTCAAACAGGGCTGATTGATGCAGATATTTATGGTCCAAGCCAGCCTACGATGTGGGGAATGAAAGGCTCACATTTACCCGCCGAGGAACGAGATGGCAAGACTATAGTTTATCCTGCCGAAAAGTATGGGATAAAAATCGCTTCGATGGGATTTCTAATGCAAGAAAATGAGGCAGCAATTGTTCGAGGTCCAATTCTTGCAAGTTATCTGCAAATGCTGATTGAACAAATCGAATGGGGCAAGCTTGATTTCCTCATTTTCGATTTGCCACCGGGAACTGGTGATATACAATTAACATTAACACAGAAGGTGCCTCTCACTGGTTCAGTGATTGTCACAACACCACAAGAAATAGCAGTAGTGGATGTGCGACGTAGCATCAAAATGTTCGAACAAGTGAAAGTTCCTGTTCTTGGCGTGGTTGAGAATATGAGTTATTTCGTGCCTCCTGATACTCCTGATAAGAAATACTATATATTTGGAAATGGTGGTGGAAAGAGAATTGCTGATGAATCGAAAGTCCGATTTTTGGGAGAAGTGCCACTTTTACAGCAATTCCGCGAAAGCAATGATAATGGCTTGCCATTTGTATTGAATGAGGATGCAGGGACTTATCGAGATGAAATTAATAAAATTGTCGAAAATATAATTCAAGAAGTACGCAGAATCAATTATGCTTCAAATAAAACGAGCGATCTTGTTATAGAAATTTAATTTGATAATAGTTTCTTTTTTGCAGTTTTTACTTGAGATCTGATTTTTGGTGAGAATTTTAATTTCCAAACAAGCCACATTGCTTCAAAGATAATGCTTTTATTCATTTTTGATTCGCCACTTCTCCGATCGACAAATATTATTGGAATTTCCTTGATTCTTGCTCCAAGTTTCCACATTTTGTAATTCATTTCAATTTGGAAACCGTAGCCATTTGTATGAATTTGATCAAGGTCAATATAGTTTAAATATTTAGCATTGAAGCATTTGAAGCCACCTGTTCCATCTTTGATTGGCAAGCAAGTTATCATCCGAGTGTAAAGATTAGCTCCATAGCTCAGCATTAAACGGGAAAGAGGCCAATTAACGACATTAACTCCCGAAATATATCGAGAACCAATTACTAAATCTGCATTTTGTATTCCATCGACCAATCGGGGAAGTTCTTGAGGATTATGCGAAAAATCAGCATCCATTTGTATAATATAATCAAATCCTTGCTCAAGAGCATACTTAAATCCATCGCAGTATGCAGTTCCAAGACCCATTTTCTTTTGACGCACAATGAGGTGGATCTTTTCATCACCTTTCATTTTTTCACGGATAAGATTTGCCGTACCGTCAGGAGAATTATCATCAACGATTAATATGTCAGTTGACGGGAGTGCCGATTTGATGCTTTCTATAAGCTGCACAATATTTTCTGCTTCATTAAATGTTGGAATTATGACTATTGTTTTCATATATTAGTTTTAGGTTTGTCCATGTCCTTTAAAAATTAACCAAATAGTTCGTAGGATAATTTCAAAATCCAACCTGAGAGAAAAATTCTCGATATAGTAGAAATCATCCTTCAATCTATTTCTAATTTCATCGATTGAAAATTCATAAATAGTATATTTGATTTGCCACCAACCCGTAATACCGGGACGAACTTTAAGTCGTCTTCTATAATGTGGCAATGCTTTGGAAAAAGTTTCTACTAGATCAGGCACTTCAGGTCGAGGTCCCACAACACTCATTTCACCAATTAGAGTATTGAAGAATTGGGGGATTTCATCGAGATGTGTTTTGCGTATGAATCTACCAAATTTCGTTACTCTTGGGTCATTATTTTCTGTGAAACTTGGTTTGACTTGTTGCTGATTATGATACATTGAGCGGAATTTGTAAATTTTGAAAACTTTCCCATCTTTTCCAACTCGATTTTGCACGTATAGCATTGGTCCCGGAGATGTTGCTTTGACTAATATTCCAATAAGAATCCAGAATGGTAAGCCAAGAATTAATACTAAAAGACTAAAAATTATATCGAACCCACGTTTTGCAACTTCTTGCCAAGGTCTGAAGATTTTCGTGCTTATTTCCATCAATGGTATTCCCCATAGGTTTTGAGTGCGACTCTGCCCTGAAAAAATTTCATAAAGTTCAGGTTGAATTTTTACTCTTATATTTTTATCAGTCGCTTTTGTAGCTATATCAAGCAATTGATCGGCATTAGCATAGGATTTTGCAATAATCACGGCTTCAATTTTTTTTGTGTCAAGCATCTGTTCATAGTAATCACAATTGCTAATTATTTCAATAGGGGAGTTATTTGATTTTTGTTGAAGTTCACTTTTAAATTCATCAAGAAATTCATTATTTATATTACCATTATTAATATTCTCATCGAAAAGTAATATGGAATTTAACTCAAACCCCCAATTCTTTTGGGAATAAATTTCTTTAAACATTTCAAGAGCATTTTTTCTATCACCAATTAATATTGAAGGAATCTTTATTTTTCCCTTGATACGCATAGTTTTCTGCACTTGTCTATTGAGCATCCTGCCGATAAATAAAGTTGATGAGAATACAATCATATAGAGCAAGAATAGCATTCGTGGAGAATTCTCACTATCAAAATAGACAAGGAAAATAATAATGACTGTTCCAAAAAGCACAGCTTTTAGAATTGCAGTTATTTCTTCAAAAGGCGAAATTTCATACCAATTCTTATACATTCCTGAGAAAAATAGAATAATGTACCAATAAAATATGAAAAGAAAGTATGTTATTATTGTTGTTGTGCAATCAGGAATAATATAAATTGGAACATAACCCGAGTGGAATCTAAACCAGTATTGAATAAAAAAACTTACTGAGATTGCAAGGAAATCAAATGCAACTTGGAATAATATTTGTAATTTTATTGAATTCACTGGTTCGACACCTCATACAATTATTAATCTAATTCAGATAAAAACACAGTCTGAAATAATGATCTGCATAATCATTCTTCATTTGTAAATTGTAAATTGCAGACATACTAAAATTTCTCACAATTTCAACTCTAAAATTAACTTGAACGGAGAGAACTTCTTGCAAATTTCCATCAAGAAACTTCACACCATAATAGGGATCACCAGGAAACCCTGTTGCGGGGTCGGGATCGCGACGGGTTATCTTCGGATCTGCTCCAACATTTTTAATTAAGGCACCTGTTGAATCATACACATTTTCGCCGTGGCGAGTGTAGTTCAGATTAACGCGCAGCGGATAACGACTGCCCCACCAATATTGAAGCAAAAGTGAATATTGTTCAGAATTCGGTTGAAGTATTGAGCCAATCAATGTCCCATCATTAGTATAAGAATCTTGATAATTAAAATGAGAAAAAGTATATGGTTCCACTCGTGAGTATTCCACACCGCAATCTAAATTGAATGGAGTTGTGTAAATCGCAGCTCCATTAAAAGCAACTTTATTGCTCCAATATCCCTTTCCAATTTCAGAAAAAATTAAATCATCTAACATTAAAGTGGATCTTAACTCTATATTTTTTATAGGTCTTATTGTAGCATCAAAACCCATCAGCGAATTATCTCTGTCGTGGAGGGAATGCTCGGCAGATTTCAGAAAAATTATTGGGTTTAAGTATGCAATATCGATGCCTCTGCCCGATGAAATCAATCCTTCCCAAAAGCCAAATTCACCCCAAGATGGACGAATTGAGAACCTATGCTGGATAAGATATTTTTGGGGTATTGAACTCCGAACACTTGTTATGAATGGGTTATCGCTATATCCAATTAAATCCGAAAAACTGAAATCATATCGGAATGATTTAAAAACTGTAGCCAAAGAGATTGCATCCATTGGAGGTCCATCGTTTGTTACATAAGTTTTCTGAAAAAGCCCTGCGCCAATTTGCTCTTCCTCCCTTCCAATTTTCGCTCTAAACCAGTCTTTTTGGAAAATAATATGAGATTGTGTAAGGTCTATATCGCTATTCAATTCTGTGAATTTCACACTTTTCTTATATTCAGAATTATACAATGCAAGCGATTTATTACCCGAAATTACTTTGCCATTCTTTGCTTGAAAATAATATCCAAGACTTCTCGAGAGTGTCCCATAAAATTTCAAACCGAATAATCCTACAAGAGAATATTGAGAATGGTCTTCATTGATTTTTTCTATTAAATCAAGAGAACCAATTGGTCTTATGCTCAATTTATTAGCCGAATCAGTGTAATGATAAAACATTTTATCTGCATCTGAAAGCAAATTACTAAAATTTATCAAGGTAGTATCGCTTTTTGATTTAAAAATTACTGCTCTTGGTTCATAAGCAATTCTGAATTCTTTTTCAAAATATAAAAGCGATTGCTTTTCAGAATTTGATAAATATTGTTCATTGCTCCTTATTTGCTTGAGTGCATGGATGACTTCTCGTCTTTGGAGAGGTAATTTTGTTGTCGAGAAATGTGGGAGAAATCCTCTTACTTCAGCACGCATCAGAAAATTATAAACTGAATTGGAAATCGGAATATCTTCGACTTGGGAAAATGCAATTATAGGGAATAAATAAATTGAGAAGAAAAGGATGTTTTTTTTCATTTTTTATTATTATCTTAATATAGAAATTAACAGACTAATCATTGCCATACCTGTTCCAATCAAAGTAGCGATTGTTGCATATCTTTGGATTTGCAATGCCATTGGAATATCAGGTTCGCGAGGGACATAAACGTTATCACCAGCATAAACAAAGGTTTGATCATTTGATTCTACCCAAATAAGATTTCTACCTCTAATAATTCTTGCACGTGATTTTTGAGCTCCATTTGCATAACCTCCAGCTTTAGCAATGTAATATTCCATTGATTTATTGGGGACATAATCAATATAACCGGGATTAACTACTTGACCGAAAACATAAACCTGCGATGGTTGAGAAGGCACATAAATAATATCACCATTTTGGAGCCGCGGATTAAGGTTCTTGTTATTATTTGTAAATATTTCTACAAAATCGCAAGATACAACATTTTTTGGATAATCCATATCCAACATAAATCGAGTTGTGTCTTCCAATGTTAAGTTGCTATATTGAAATGTTTCATTTATTTTCCGGCGAGGATCCATGACATATTCAATAGTGGAGGCAAATCGGTAAATGCGAGCAAGTGGTAAATGAGCTTTTGGAGTAAATCCACCTGCTAAGTCCACTATATCAGTCAGTGTTGTTTTCTCATCATTTATTACATAAACTCCTGGATGATTTACCTCTCCTTGCACAGATACTGTAGCAACTGATTTTTGCGGTTTGGTAGTTTTTTTACCAACTACTAGCACGCATCCTGATTCCAATGGCATATCAGCGCCAATATATTCTCCTTTTGCATTAAATTCTAATCTTTTTGTTTCCCCATCTTGATAAAGCAAGATATTTGAAAAATCTGCTTCAGGTGTAAATCCATAACCAAATTTCAAAAGCAAAGAAAGACTATCGTTTTCCTTATAAGGCAATGTTATAGGTCTATTAACCTCACCCGCAATCGATATAGTTGGATAATGGTCAACTTCATAGGGGACAATAATTTCGTCCCCTTCACGAATATAAGGATTGTATTCGGGATTATCTAACGCTTTCGATTTTTCAATATCTACATTTTGAGATGTTCCATCATTATGCAAAAGCACAATATTTCGAGTGAAATAATAAGAAATAGGCGAAAATTTGCTTTGATTGAAAATACGTTCACTTTCCCTAATTTGCTCATTGTATTTCGTAATTGAACTATATTGAGCGGCGGGTATTGTTTGAGCGTCAACTTTATTTGCATAATTGATTGCAGTGGAAATCTGAAAGGACGCAGGAACAGTGTAAATTGTAGGAAATATCACATTTCCTTTTATATTTATCAAGCAATTACGAGCTTTCTGCAATGTTAGGTTTGCTTTTAATTCCGGGTTCCGACTTTGCAAGAATTTATCAATGGAATCTTGTGCTTGTTGCAAAGTTTTACCATAAAGATTGATTTCGCCAAATCTTGGGATAACAATCGAAACCGATGGTGTAACGGTAATGATTAATGGATAAGGATTTATCGGATAAATAGAAAGAGACAAAATATCTGATGGACCTATGCGATAAAATGCAGGATCTATTGAATTTCCCAAAGGAAGTGATTGCAATTGTTGAGTTGATTGGCTGGAGATACTTTTCTGGAACTCTTGCATCAAATTTTGCTCTTGTTCGATTGGTGATTCGCCTTTCATTTGAGCAAAAATACTATAAGAAGAGAACATCGAAATTATCAGCAATGCACAAAATAATCGTTTCATTGACATTTATCTTTTTATTTTTAATTATTCAATTTAATATATTATGACTTATAATTCTTGCAATTCTCTTCCCTGCATTCCCATCCCACAATGGCGGCATAGCAATTCTTTTTGGGCGAGCATTTAAAAAACTATTTATTGCAAATTTAATAATTTCTGATTGAGGATTTATCAAGCAATTGCAACCAAGTTCAATTGTAATTGGACGTTCAGTCGTTGTCCGCAATGTCAAGCAAGGAATATCCAAATAAGTTGTTTCCTCTTGAATTCCACCCGAATCTGTCATCACAAAATATGCACCCATCATACATTTCAGAAAGTCAATATAATTCAGTGGTTCGATCATTAGCAAATTATCGAGCGATTTGAATTTATTCAGCATATCAAATTCTTCCATCATTTTCTGCGTTCTCGGGTGCAAAGGGAATACTATCTTTTTTGATTTTGATAAATATTCAAAAACATCATAGAACATTTCAAGCGAATCTCGATTATCTACGTTGCTTGGTCGATGTAACGTTACAAGGACATATTCATTATTTTCCAAATTATTTATTTTGAGAAAATCTGATTTTTCTGCCTTATTTTTTGCAAAAATTAATGAATCAATCATTGTATTTCCCACAAAAAAGATATTCTCAGAATTCGCTCCTTCTTTCATTAAATTTATATATGCACTCTTCTCTGTAATGAAATGATATGTGCTAATTGTGTCGGTTAGCACTCGATTTATTTCTTCGGGCATTGTTCTATCGAAACTTCTCAATCCTGCTTCAACGTGAGCAATTGGAATTAATTGTTTCGCTGCCACAAGCCCACACGCAATTGTTGAATTAACGTCGCCAACAACTATGACCAGATCAGGTTTATCCTTTTCAATCACTTTTTCAAATTCAATCATAATCTTGCTTGTTTGTTGAGAATGACTTGCCGAACCCACCCCAAGGAAATAATCAGGTTTGGGCAATTCCAAATCTCTGATAAAAGCATCAGACATATTGAAGTCATAATGCTGTCCTGTATGCACAATTAAATGTTGAATTTGAGCTTTTTCATCAAATTCAGATTGCAAAAGTGAATTGAATGCACGATGAATTGGCGCAACTTTCATAAAGTTTGGTCTTGCTCCAACAATTGACATTACTTTTTTCATTTTCCTTCACCAAGCAAAACTATATTGCTTCTATCTTTGACATTTTTGCAAGCATTACGCGAATCAATTACAACTTTGCTATTTTTAGCAATCATTTCATAATCAAAATCAGAGTGATCGGTTGTAATTATGACAATATCTTGTTTTTTCAAAAGTTCAGGGGTCAATTCAGGTAACGAGGATTTCTCAATTTCCTTAATTTTAATTTCGGGAATAAATGGGTCATAATATTCTATATTATTAATTCCATCATTATAAAGTATTTCTGCTACTTTTAAGGCAGGAGAATGCCTCAAATCATCCACATCACGCTTGAAAGCAACCCCAAGGAGAAGCACTTTTGCATCTTTTAGAGTAATTGGCTGTTTGGCGATTTCCTTCACGACCATTGCCTCCACATAAAATGGCATATCTTCGTTGATTTCTGCTGCAAGTTGAATGAATTTTGTAACAAAATCATATTCGCGAGCCATCCAAGCAAGGTAATATGGATCAATTAAAATGCAATGCCCTCCAATTCCCGGACCCGGATAAAACGGCATAAATCCAAATGGCTTAGTCGATGCAGCATCAACAACTTCCCAAATATTAATTCCAATTCGGTCGCATAATTGAGCTAATTCATTGACAAGTGCAATATTAACACTACGGAAGATATTTTCAAGCAATTTCTCCATTTCGGCAATAGATGGAGATGAAACTTGCTTAATTTTACCCACCACCAAACCGTGCAGCAATGATGCTAATTCTGTTGATTCGTCATTGATTCCTCCAATGACAATTGGTGTATTCCCCGTGTTCCAAGTCTTATTGCCCGGGTCAATTCGTTCAGGTGAAAATGCAAGATAGAAATCTTCGCCACCATTTAAGCCAGTTTTTTCAAGAATAGGTAGCACGTATTTTTCGGTAGTGCCTGGGAAAGTAGTGCTTTTGAGAATTATAACTTGCCCTTTTTGAAGATATTTTGCAATATCTTCTGTTGCTTGAATTATAAATTTTATTTCCGGATCTTTATTTGGTGTGAAGGGAGTTGGAACGCATATAAAAATTCCTGTGCATTGCTGAAGTAGAGAGAAATCACCTGTTGGAATTAATGCTTGATTATCTATTACTTCAATAATGCTCTGCTCATCAATATCTTTGATATAATTGATTTTATTTTTCAGAGAAGAAATTTTGTTTTCATCAGTATCAAACCCAATTGTTTTTATACCTTTTTTGGCAAATTCCACTGCGAGAGGAAGACCGACATAGCCAAGTCCAATTACACCAACGGTAATATCTTTATTTGTAATTTTTTTAACCAGAGATTCTATATTGTTTTTCATTTTTATATTTGTCTAAAACTTCAAAATTAAACACTTCTATATTGAATTTTATAATATTCTTTAAAATTTTCACTTTCCATAACTTTATTTACCCAAATTTGATTATTTCGATACCATTGAATCGTTTGATTAATTGCTTGATTAAATGCAAAAGTGGGTTCCCAGCCAAGTTCATTACGAATTTTCGATGAATCAATCGAATATCTTAAATCGTGAGCAGGACGGTCTTCTATAAATTTCAGTAAATTTTTATCTTTGCCAAGATTCTTGAGTATAATTTCTGCAATTTCGATATTTGATTTTTCATTATTTGCAGAAATATTATAAATCTCTCCCGCTCGACCATTTTCCAAAACTGAAAGAATGGCACGGCAATTATCTTGCACATATAACCAATCGCGAGTATTTTCGCCAATCCCATAAATTGGAATTTCTTGATTATTCATTGCTTTGGTAATTGCAAGGGGTATAAATTTCTCTATATGCTGAAATTCGCCAAAATTATTCGTGGAGCGGACTATAATTGCAGGAAGCCGATAGGTCTTAATGAATGAACGAACAATCAAATCAGCCGAAGCTTTCGATGCTGCATAAGGAGAATTAGGATGGAGCGAGCTATCCTCATTAAAAGTTTCATTTGGATTGGCACTTCCATAAACTTCATCTGTTGAAATTTGAATAAATCTTGAAATATGATGTTCAACCGATGCCTCAAGCAATATTTCTGTGCCGACAATGTTTGTTTGAATAAAATTTGCAGGATTTAAGATTGATCTATCGACGTGTGTTTCAGCGGCAAAATTAATGATTGTATCAATTTTATAATCTTCAATAATTTGAGTAATTAAAGTTTTATCGCAAATATTCCCTTGAATAAACTTATAAAGAGGATTGACAAGGAAATCCTGAATATTATCAATATTTCCTCCATAAGTCAAAGCATCAAGATTGACAATCTTATATTTTTCTTGTGAAAGCAATAGTCGGGTAAAATTGCTGCCGATAAATCCCGCTCCACCCGTTATAAGAATATTATTCATTTTTCATCCAATCTATATTCCGACCTGATAATTTCATAACAACCGCAGCCATAGACGAATACGCATCTGAAAATGCAAGGATCTTTACATCTGTTTGAATTTCATCTTTTATATAGGGATTTCCAAATAGAATTGCAATTGAATTTTTCCCTTTCGAAATTATTTCAATAAAATGTTTAAGATTTTCGGGAATATTTATCGAATTACTAAAAGCGCGGGATTTAAAAAATATTGGGAAAATAATAGTATCAGCATCACTTGTTTGCTGAGCAAATTCATCAATTTGCTCATCTGATAAATTCTTATCAACATAAGCAAAATCGCAATCGAATTCCACTGCTTCTCCAAGCATTTTCATAAAACGTGAAGCTGCATCCATATCCTCTGCTCTTTGCAAAACCGCGAATACACTCATTAAATTAATATTATTAAGCGGGATAATCCTGCGTCTATCATCTATTTCTAATGATTTATATGCAATTTTAAGAGCCAAGTTTGGATGTTCTGTAAATAATGTTTGCGGCAAATTTGGTTCATGATATTCGGGAATTAATTTGCACCATCTTTTCTCTGAAATAATTCGGGTTACTGAATCAATTAATTTTTCTTTAACTTCTTTATTATCCTGAGCTGATTTCGAGAGGATTTCTATTGCTTGCTCGGGTTCTTCGGGCATCAAGAGAACATTATTTCCTGCATTTAATGCTAATATTGGAATTTGCATAGAATCGAAATTCTTCACAAGAGCATTCATATCAAGTGCATCGCTCACTACTAAACCGCTATACCCCAATTCTCCTCTAAGGTATTCGCTGATAATTCTCCCCGACAAGGACGCAGGAGTATTGCTATCGTCAAGCGAAGGAACAACCAGATGACCTATCATCACTGAACGGACTAAACTACCAAATCCCGCAAGGAATGGGAGCATTTCAAAACTTTCAAGTTCTTTTTTTGTTTTTTTAATTATTGGCAATTCCAGATGCGAATCAATATCTGTATCGCCGTGTCCCGGGAAATGCTTCAGGCAAGCAAGCACATTTTCACCTTGAGTTCCTTCGATATATGCTTTAACGTGAGCGGAGACAATTTCGGGAGATTCTCCAAATGCACGAATGCCAATCACAGGATTCAATGGATTTGAATTTATATCTGCAACGGGAGCTAAATTCCATAATGAGCCAATTGCTTTTGCTTCTTGTGCAATTGCTTGGGCAGATTGGAAAGTATATTCCGTAGAATTGATTTTCCCGTAGGCAAAAGCGTGCGGGAATTCTGTGCCCTCGGTCAGTCTCATTGCAATACCATTTTCAAAATCGCCACAGAAAAGCAAGGGAACTTCGCTATGGAATTGCAATTCATTAGTCATCCGAATTGTTTCCTCTATATTACCACCAAAAAGACAAAAACCGCCAACACCTAATTTAACGAGATTTGAAATTTTTGATTTATAATTTTCATCGATAAAATATCGATATGTATTGAGACGCGGGAAAATGACTTGAGCCGAAAGTTTCTGTATTTCCCATTTGTTGATTAGTCTCATTTACTATTAGATTTAATTTCACAATCATTATGTTCAAATTCTCGAATTATATCTTTTATTTTCGTTGGAATTGGTGTGGATTGCATAGTAGATGGCTGGACATAGACATAGACAGTTTTACTTTTTGCGAGTAATGTTCCATCTTTTTTAAACATAATACTCTCGAATTGAAGAGATGAATTTTTGATTAAAGATATTCGAGTATAAACAGTATATTCATCACCAAAAATAGCAGGATTGAAATAATCGATAGAATTATGGACAGTCAGAACAGGAAATTTAGTGCGTAGGTCGTCAAGTTGCACAACAAATCCAAGTTTCCGCATATAAGCAAGTCTTGAAATTTCAAATATATAAAAATATTGGATATTATAAAGTATTTGCATTGCATCAATTTGATAGAATTCTACGAATCCATCATTATGAAAGTGAAACTTTTTTAATTCTTCGTCAAGATTGAGATTTTTTGTCATTTTCAAAATTATATTATTTTAAGATATAAATAAAAGATTGATTAAAGATATTAGCATATAATTCACCTAAATATAAAACAATAGAAATCACAGAAGGAACAAGCAAATTATCATCAATTTTAATATTTTTAGAAGCAGCTTCTCCTACGGCTGCAATAAATACGCCAATAAACCCGAATAACAAGTAGAATAAGCTTGGTTGAAATATAAAATAGTAAGTCCATATCACTACAACACCTGCAAGAAAAAAAGATACACTGCCTTCCCAACTTTTCTTAAATAGTTTATTCCTACCAAATCTTTTTCCTATCAAAGCTGACGATATATCACAGATAACTATGATAGTCATTGCCACAACTGCAATGAATTTAGGGAAGATCAAAACAACGAAAAATGCACTGATTGTCATCCAAGAGCCACCATTCAGCACTATCTTCTTCTTTTTGAGTTCGTGCTTCCGTAAAATATCACCAAGATATTTTTTTAATAAGTTCCTAAAAAATGCATTTTTTTTGCTTAACAAATCAAATGCGACAGTCCCCACCATTAATATGAACAAAACTGTCAGAGCAAAATGTTTAGTAACAAATATATAAATAAGCGGTATGAGCAGCGAATTAATATGAATTGCTTTTCTCTTAATTTCCGCAGCGAAAGAAATTTCTTTCTTTTTCTTCTTTTTTTTCGTTTTTTTGTTTTCCTCTTTTTCACTGAGATCAGAAGTTAAAAAATCGGTATCGTCACTTTGTTCTATTTTATTCTTACTTGCATTCATTATTTAAATTCGTGTTTAAAGGTATTCTTTCATAATTTCTTAATTAAAAATTAAAAAACTGATTTAGAAATATTGCAAATTATGAAAATATCACTAATTTAAAGGTTTTCTAAAATGAAAAATGAATATTTTAATAGCATCAACAGAGGCAACACCTATTGCAAAAGCAGGCGGATTGGGCGATATGGTCTCTTTTTTAGCAAAAGAATGGGAATCTTTGGGGCATAACCCAATCATCGTTCTTCCGAAGTATGGGTTTATTGACATAAATAAATATGGATTTCGCAATACATTTAAAACACTTATTGTGCAGATGGGATATTGGAATGAATACGCATCATTATGGGAAGGTAAATTGCCCAATAGCGAAGTGCCCGTTTATTTGATTGAGCACGATATTTATTTCAATAGAGAGGGTATTTATGGAGGACCAATAGAGTATTCCGACAATGACAGAAGATTTATATTTTTAAGCAAGGCAATCTTTGAAGTGGCTCGAGCAATCGGTTTTTCTCCAGACATTATTCATAGCAATGATTATCACACCGCGTTTTCGATGGCATTTTTGAAAGAATTTTATAATATTGACCCTTTATTTTCAAAAACCAAAGGAGTATTCTCGATTCATAATATTGCTCATCAAGGGAGGTTCAATCCAAATACAGCACTGCTTTATGCTGGTTTCGGATTTGATAGATTTTATCCATTCTCACCATTTGAATTCTACGGTTCTGTTAATGCAATGAAAGTGGGAATTGTTTATGCTGATAAAGTAACAACTGTTAGTCCTACTTATGCTCGAGAAGTTCATTACCCATATTTCGGAGAAGGATTAGAAGGAGTTATCAATGCAAAAGGCAATGATTTTATTGGGATATTAAATGGAGTCGATTATACAGAGTGGAATCCAAAAAATGATACGTTAATTTATCAGCAATATGACGAGCAATCGTTATCTGAAAAAGTTGAAAATAAACATAGCTTATTAAGGGATTTCGGTCTTGCTAATACTGATAACCTCGATTTGCCAATGATTGGAATTGTCTCCCGACTTGCTGAGCAGAAAGGAATTGACCTAATAATCAATAAAATTGAATCCTTGCTTGATGAAAATGATTTCCGATTTTTTATATTGGGTTCAGGAGAATATGAATACGAGCAATTTTTCAATTATTTGTGCGCCAGATTTCCAAAAAAAGCAATTACCTATATAGGGCATAATAATGCTTTATCGCATAAAGTTATAGCAGCTTC
>DIEP01000152.1 GCA_002418685.1 Ignavibacteria bacterium UBA5771 | reverse complement strand
TATATTTTTAATCCCGCGCTCTTGAGGATATCAGATAACTCTTTATTAATTTTATAGCAAATCACTGCTTCATTATCACAAAGTAGATTGAAAATCACTTGATTTTTTTTGTCTTCTGAAAGATCCGCACCGTCCATTAATGGATTATTGCGAAATTCAATTAAGCGGACATTTTCATTTCCCGCTTCAAAAATCATAAATCCTTTGCAATTCTCAAGATTCGTAGCAATTTTGACTTTGTCGTCCGTTGGAATAGCAACTCTCATAAAATCATATAACTTTTTCGATTGAGCTTCCGGGGATATTCAATTTTGCAAGTAATTCCTTTACTTCATCAATAGAACGTTTACCTAAGTCGCCTTTGCTATGCACGCGTAGAGAAATGCAATTTGTATCCACTTCTTTTTGCCCCACAATGAATTGCATTGGGATTTTTTTGGTTTCTGCGTCTGCGATTTTTCTGTTAATTTTTTCGCTGCGATTATCAATTTGCACCCGATAACCTAATTTCTCGAATTCAGATTGCAATTGTTCTGCATAAGCAATCTGCTTATCGCTAATTGGCAAAATCATTGCTTGAATTGGTGCAATCCATACAGGGAAATTGCCTGCATAATGCTCTATCAGTATGGACATAAACCTTTCCATTGAACCGAATGGAGCGCGGTGAATTATTACAGGACGTTTCTTCTGATTATCAGAATCAGTGTATTCAAGTTCAAATCGTTCAGGCATTACATAATCGACCTGCACAGTTCCCAATTGCCATTTTCTTCCAATTGCATCTTTGACGATAAAATCAATCTTGGGACCATAGAAAGATGCTTCCCCAATTCCAATATAATAATTCAATCCCATTTCATCTGCAACTTCTTTCAGCTCTCTCTGTGCAATTTCCCAAGTTTCGATGTCGCCTGCCCATTTTTCGGAATTTTCATCTCTAAATGAAAGGCGGGTTGAGACCTCCATATCAAATGTTTTAAAAACAAGTTGAGTGAGTTCAACTGTGTTCTTTACTTCACTTTTCAATTGTTCGTGCGTGCAATAAATATGAGCATCATCTTGTGTGAATCCTCGCACACGAGTGAGACCAGTTAATTCGCCTGACTGCTCATACCGATAGACCGTTCCGAATTCAGCCAGTCGCAATGGCAATTCTCGATAGGAACGTGGCTTTGAAGCGTAGATTTGATGATGGTGTGGGCAGTTCATTGGTTTGAGCAAATATTCTTCATCTTCAACTTTCATCGGTGGAAATTGCGAATCAGAATAATAAGGATAATGCCCTGATGTTTTGTAGAGATTAAGATTGCCTATATGAGGAGTTATAACTTCGACATATCCACGACGCAAGAGTTCTTCTTTTATAAAATTCTCTAATTTCCTTCTGATAAAAGTCCCATTTGGCAACCAAACGGGAAGTCCTGCTCCGATAGCGGGCGAAATCATAAATATTTCTAATTCCTTGCCTAATTTTCTATGATCACGTTTTTCAGCTTCTTCTCGCATTTTCAAAAAATCATCGAGCATTGATTGGCTTGGAAACGTAATTCCATAAATACGGGTTAGCATTTTATTATCGGAATTACCTTTCCAATATGCACCCGCAATGTTCAGTAATTTAACTGCTTTAATCAGACGAGTGCTGGGCAAATGAGTGCCGCGACATAAATCAGTGAAATTGCCCTGCCTATAAAAAGTTATTTCCTGATCTTTTATTCCTTCAAGGATTTCTAATTTGTAAGGGTCATTTTCCTTTTTGAAGTATTCCACAGCATCATTCCAGCTGATTTCGATTCGCTCGAATTCGCCATCTTGTTGAGCAAGCTCTTTCATTTTTGATTCAATTTTCGGAATATCTTCTTGCGTGAGGTTTATTCCTTCGGGCAATTCCATATCATAATAAAAACCTTGCTCGATTGCGGGACCAACCCCAAATTTTGTGTTTGGATAGAGTGTCTTAACTGCTTCTGCCATCAAATGGGCAGAGGAATGCCAAAAAATTTCCTTTCCTTCTTCATCATCAAAAGTGAGAAAGCGTATTGTTGCATCTTCCATTATTTTGCGGGATAAATCATATTTCTTTCCATTAACAAAAGCCCCAACAACTTTTTTGGCAAATTCAGATGAAATAGATTTGGCAATATCCATCCCTGTAATTCCTTCGGGATACTCTCGCTTTTCTCCATTCAGTAAAGTGATTATCATTTATTTATTATATTTATAATTTGGACTTGACGAAATCAGGAATTAAAAATTATTTAGAGGAATATAATTGTTTGGTATAGTTGTTGTAATAATCTCATTGATAATCCGTTTTAAAGTATAGATATTGATCTTAAAAAATTGAAAATGAAAAATGTAGTTGTAGCAAGCGTTTGCTTTATTATCACAACATTTAGTATTTTTGGCCAGACAAATTCAAATATCAAGCAAATTGGCACAAAAGATAGAATTCAAAATATTAATTTGAAGACTAATCCTAATGAATTCAATTTTGATCAAGCACTTAAATCTGCTTCTTCTTATAAAAATTTGAATCTTTCAAATAATAATTTGGAGTATATCGATAGGCGAATTAGCGAATTTCAAAATCTTGAATATATTGATTGTAGCGATAATCAATTGACGGGATTGCCTGATGAATTAACCAATCTTAAAAAATTAAAGAAAATCAAATTATCAAATAATAAATTTACCCATTTGCCCGAAGTATTACAAAAAATATCCAATCTTGAGATAATTTATATTTCTTCATGCGAAATTACAAATCTTGAACTTAATCTTGCTAAATTTCAAAATCTCAAAGTCCTTGATATTTCCAAAAATCCAATCAAACAAATTAACTGTTTCAATAATAATGGAAAGTTCGAAGAATTCCAACTTAACGAGTGCAGATTGAATAATTTCCCAAGCTCGTTATTTAAAATCTATTCGTTGAAAGTGTTGGGTTTAAGTGGTAATGAAATTACAAATATTCCTAATGAAATTATGCAATTGCAAAATCTTGGAAAATTGGATTTATCCAAAAATAAAATATCCACTCTGAATGTAGCTGTTTTTGAATTGCCGAAACTTGAATCAATCGATCTATCGCATAATCAATTGCAAAATTTTGTGGTGCATGGTGCCAATCCTTCCAATATTAAGATGTTAATGCTTGGAAAGAATAATATTAATAATTTTTCTTCTAATAATTTTGAAAAATTGGAATATCTGGATATTTCATTTCAAAAAGCCCAAAAATTATTTCTAAATCTCGATAAATCTACAAATTTAGAGGTTCTTGATTTATCGGGAAATCCGAATCTACAAATTGAAGGTGTAGAAAAACTTTTGAATATAAACGAAATTGATTATTTGAACGCTGACCTTACAGAATTCCCACCGTTTATATGTAATTTTAAGCAATTGAAGAAATTGAACCTTGCATATAATCAAATTTCTACAATTCCCAATTCAATTGCTAATTTAACTGAATTAGAACATTTAATGTTATCAGGGAACCAAATTTCTAGTCTCCCTGAATCATTTTGTTCGCTTCAAAAATTAAAATGGGTTTGGTTAGATCAAAATCGATTATCCTCCTTACCCGTCAACCTCACAAAAATGAGTGGACTTAAACTGCTCTCCATCAGGAAGAACCAATTCCCCGATATACAAAAGGAAAAAATTGTTTCTCAACTTCCTAAAACTGTTCGAGTTTCTTTCTAAAAACTATTTAGATTATTAAAAGCGAGTGTATAAATTGAATAATGGATATTTTAATCATAATAAACCTGTTAATACAGAAATAAGGTCTAAAATTGTTGATGATGTAATTCAATCTATGAATCTATCAAAAAATGATGTGGTCTTTGATATTGGGTCGGGAGATGGGTTCTACTCATCAAAATTTGCTGATTTGTCCAAAAAAGTATATTCCATTGACGAATTTGAAGACAATTTCCAAAGTGAGTATTATTTAAAAAATAATATCACAACAATTCCTCAGAACGTTTGCGATTGGTTAAAAACAAATGATTTTTCTGAAGCTGATTGTGTCTTCTTCTCAAATTCATTCCATGATATGGAATGTCAGGAGCAAATCCTGAAAAAGTTACAAGATAGCTTAAAAAAGGGGAGATATCTTGATTTAATTGAATTCAATTTAAGTGCAAATTTTGGTCCTCCCGTCAATATAAGATTTTCAAAAGAAATGCTTAAATCAAAAGTTGAATCTTATGGTTTTAAAGAAGTCAAATATTTAGAATTTGAAAACCATTATTTTATCTCTTTCCAAAAAATTTAATTGATTACTTTTGCTTATCTTTGCTTTTTAAGATAATCAATTGCCGCTTTCATTTGCGTATCTTCATTATGTAAATAAGATTCCAAATTATTCTTAACTTCAATATCGGGTTGCAATGGGAAATTGGTGTCTATCCCTTCAGTAGATGCAAATTGTTGTCCGCTCATTGTTGCGAAGTAGTATGCAGGGAGCATTATTCTATTGGATTCAGTGAAATTTCCATGCGAAGGTGTCCCAATAATAGTTCCAATTTTATTAGACTTTGCAAGCATAAGAATAAATTCAGAATATGAATTTGTTTCAGTGTTCATCAGGAAGACTATCTTTTTGGATGCAAGCTTTTGTAATGGAGTAATTTGAGAATTCAAAACTTTATTTTGAATATTTAATTGCAATGGTAAAGTATATTGCGGAATAATAGTACTACCTCCTTTTAGTTCCTTCGAGCTGAATAGACCTAATATATATTCTGAAAGCAATGAATATCCACGAAAATCGAAAATTATTCCTTTAATGTCGGATTTTTCTAATTCAGGAATAATACCCTTGAATTCTTTATCAGTAATCTTAGTTGCGTCAATATAAATTAAGCCTGTATCTATTTCTGAAGAAAAAAAAGGTTTCTTCAAATCAGGCAACCTGGTCGATTTTCTAATAAGATTTGTTACTTTCGTTTTGTTTGATTGAGGTAGAACATATTTAATTTTGATTTGTGAATTTTTATTGCCTGCAAGCATTTTTAAAATTGCACGGTTAATCTCAAAATTTTGATTTGCATTCGATTTGCTTATATCCTTATTGTCTAAAGAGTTGACTCCAATGTTGTCTTGATATAATTTTCTCAATACTATATCATCAATTTCGAGTGCCTCGCAACCATTTTGGATTAACGTTGTATCTTCCGAATAAACATAGAACTTATTATTTTCATAAATCAAATTAAATGGGGGAAAATATAGAGTTTTATCTTGCCCATTCCAAATTTTGAAGGAATTGTCATTAGCTATTTGGGCAATTCTTTCTAATGTGTTTCTAAAAGTCATTTCATTAGAACTTTCCGAAGAATTTTTTAATGCAAATTCCAAGACTTCCTCAAATGCTGCACCATCAATTTTTGATAAATTAAAATGACGATAAATGTTCCATAAATCAATAGCAACACAAATTCGAGAAATTGCATCTTCTGAATTCAGACTGAAGGAATTATTTTGTGTAATAAAATTAATATTATTTTTATCTAAAAACACATTTTCCTGAATTGGAATAGTAAATTCCGTCCCATCGAATACTTCTGTATATAATGTTTTAGGAGGAAAAAATCTCACAAAATTTGTGTTTGACGAAATTTTCAAAGAATATTTTCCATTAGAAATATTTGTAGAATCCAATTCCATCGAATATCCTGCATCTGCACAAAAGTTAGGGAAAAGCCATGCAGAAATAGCTTGAGTAATTAATGGATCCTCAAAATCAGCATTACGAAGTTCGAGAGGCACTATTTGATTATTTGCATCTTTTGCTATGATTTGTATGTTATCAAAATTAGCGACACCATCACCGGAAAGAATTAACCCCAATCTAATTGTAGCAGTGTTTTCGGGAATTCGCGCTTTAATAGAGAGATCCTTCCATAGCTCAGTTGTATCTGTAATAATAGAACTTGATATATCGAGAAGATCCACATGATTCGGATCATCAAATCTTACGCCTACAACTGCTTTTCCCGCAGGTGAGCTCGGGATGAATCTCACTTTTGCAGAAATAGAAATTTCAGTAATATTTTTATCACGAATGTTCAAAATCTGTATTGCTGTGCCAGGAGCATTTCTCTGAGATTGATAGATATTCCATATGTTCTTGTTGATTACATCAGTTTGCAAAAAACTTACTCCGCCTGTATACAAACAATTATACATCTCATTTGAAGTATCGCGGGAATTTATAGGTTGTGAAATAACTTTGAATTTGTTTTGTTCATTCGTTTTTATGATAGAGAAATTATTGACTACCTTTGAATAATCATCTTTTAATTTTGATAAATAATCATCTTTATTTTGAATTTTTATAGCATCTTTAACATTTCTATAAAGAAAATTTTCCCAAAACTGAAAGTTCAAATTTGAATCAGGATAGAAATATTTTGCCACACCATAAATGTGCGAAAGCAATTTCAAATTTTGCAAATTGATTGGAGTTAGCTTTACTTCAGGAGAAGAGAGACTTGCATCATAAACAGGTTCAAAGCTGCAATCTTGAATAATTGCATCAGAATTTCCATAAAGAGCAAAGCCAATACGAATAATATCAGAATTAGTGTCTATATGAGCAATAACTGAAAAATTATCGTTATTTGCGTTCTTTATTGTATCAGAGTATTTTACTTGGTATAACTTTTTTGATGGGCTTTCATTTTGAATAATAAGAATAAGATAATCATTTGGATTTTGCGATTTGTATGAAACTTTTGCAGAGAATTTAACATTTTTTCCTTTGAACCAATCAGAAAGAAATGTTTGATAGACAACTCCCCGCATTTCTTTTGCTTCTTCTGTATCCTCATTTTGAGCAATAATCGATCGATTTTTAGAAAAAGAGATTTTTAAATTAAAATAATGATTTGATGATAATGAATCAGTCGAGTATGCAATATAACCCAATTTTTTGTCATTATCTGTAATTCTCCAACCCACGGGAATCGAACCATTTTCTGAAAATCCAAAATCAAGATTATAAGGGTGCAATAATGGCTGAGCGAAAATTGAACAAGAGCAAATTATTAAAAATAAGCAGCAAAAAAATACTTTTCTCATAACTCCTATTTGACGGGTGTAGCGATAATTATTTTAACAGTTCTCGAATACGAACGACCTTGTGGTGTATTGTTATCATAAATTAGTTCACTGCTGCCTATTGGATATTTTGATACATTATTAGGATCTAGCTGAAGATATTTTGAAATTTCTTCTATACGTCTTGATGCAAGTTCTTTATTATACTCGGGTGTCCCTGTTCTATCAGCATAACCATAAATAGAAACTTTTGAATTCAATTTTATTTTTTCTTTAATTGTGTTAAGTATTTTTTTATGGGCAGGTGTCAAATCTGCTTTGTCATAATCGAACACAATCAAAGAATATCGCTGATAAATAGTATCATTTTGGATTTCTTCACGCTTTTTCTTGATTGTTTTCTGCGTAATATCGAGGTTTTTATTAATCGTGAAATTATTATTTAAACTATCAGTGAGTGATAGATTTACGTCAATTGGAGCTTCAAATTCAGGTATAGGTTGCTCTCCAACAATCCATCGGTCTATTTTGTTTATATCATTACCCCGAAATTTTCTTATAGATTTGTCGTTTTGGCTTATTTCTAATGTCCATTCTTTTATTGGTAGATCAGATTGAATATGAGGAATAAATTCAACTATTGGTGGATTAGATTTTTTTTCTATTTGGCTTAACTCAACAGGGGCAGTTATATCAAAGAGGTTACTCGAAATTTCTGCTCTTTGATTTTCTTCAATTCCATCTGGTATTGTCGGATTTGAAGGTTTACTTGGTAGGTTCTGACTGGCGATTTCAATTCTACTGGAAGGTATTCCTAAATTATTGACTAAATAATCTCGAACAGATTCTGCTCGCTTTCGGGAAAGTTCCAAATTGTTTTGCTCCGAACCCGTATTATTGTTTGTCCCCGTAATTTTTATTTTTGATGATGGGTATTTCTTCAGACGAGATGAAATGATATTTAATAAATTAGAATAAATATCGAGAGTTTCCCAAGGCAAGGAAGTCATCGAGAATTCATTTGGATTTATATCTAAATTCATTGCGGACTGTTTTAAATCTGAGCTGTTTTCTTTAAAGAATATATAAGGAAGCAATGGAAAGCTTTCTGTAACTTCATTTTCTTCAATTACTAATGTTGGGTTTTGTGTTCTATTCCCTTGATAATCAATTCCAACGATTTCAAGAGTTCCTTGAATATTTGCTTGCTGTGGGATTTCACGTATGTAATTCTCATAGTATTGCTTTGTTATCATTATCTTATTCCCTATTTCGGAACGCTCTTCATTAGTACGGGAATTCTGCAATGTGATTTTGCTCTCTTGCAAACCATATTTTGCAATGGTAATTGTATCTCGATAATATTCTTCTCTTTGTATAGTTTCTTTATGAATAACGGGATAAATAGGGAATTCAAGTGCAATACCGAAATTGATAGGCACAACTTTCCAATCACCTGAAAATATTTTTGTGAATGGAAAAGCAATCCCTACTTCAGGAATAAGATATTTGTCAATTCCAATTGGTAAAGCATAACTTAATGATGCTTTTGCAAAAATTTGCAAAGTATTTTTTTCAGGAATTGTTTGGTTATTATAAACATTGCGCAATCTTGAATCTGTATCTTTGAAAAGAACATCATCAGGAGAAGTTAATTGCTCTTTTGTCGAAAATTTACTATTCATTTGGAATGCAATTGGTAATCCAATATTCAAACGAAATTTATCCCAGAAAAACCAATTAAAATACGGTTCAAATGCGAGAATGCCAATTTTTGAATCGATTATATGATTAGAATATGCTTTGACAATATCCTGAGTTTCATAAGGAGGAGTAATATTACGGACTTCTGTATTGCCAATTTGTTCGACTTTTTCAAGTTTTCCATCAAGTGTTTGATAGCCAATTCTCAAAGAAACTGAATATTTTTCAGTAATTGGCATTCGGAGCAAAGCATCAAGAGAAAATCCTAAGCCCGAGCCTTTCTCAAATTTAGGACAGCAAGATGGATAACCAGGCAATTCACTAAAAGTCCCGCTATGGATATTATAATTCCCTCCTGCATACCCACCAATAAAAAAATTTGGTGCGACATTTTCTTCTTGAGAAAATGCTACAAATGGGGAAATTAAAAAGACAAGAAAATAAATAATAAAATTTCGATATTGAATAAATCCTCTACTCATCTTATATTTAAAGAATTTAAAATGCATTATTTTCCCTCGTGAGTTAAGATTATTTAAATTTATTGTTTCTTTTGTTTTCATAAGTTACTAAATTACTTAATAATTATTAATGGAAGAGCAAAAATATTTGTAGGAGTTCTTAAAATTATAAAATATACTCCGCTTTCATATTTTCTTAGATCGAATACTTGCTCAAAATTTTTCGATGAAAATGCTTGGAATTCCCAATTAGCCATTGGCTCGGAAATACCCTTCACATCGCTAATGCTTAATGAATATTGACCACTTTCTATACCTGTATATGCAATTTTTATTACCCCCGATGTAGGATTTGGTTGAATAATAGGTGTGTTTCCGTTGGGGTTTACAATAAGAAATCTGTTCCCACCTCTATTGCAGTATGGAGTTTGCAAACTACCATCGCTAAATGTGATTTCAGATACTAATTCGATCTGTTTATATGCAATTTTAGTGATCATCAATGAAGTAGTATCGATATCGCCAAGCATTGTTTTCCCAATAATATCCGTTAGAACAGTATCCTTATCGCTTAATATTACATTATTGAATTCAATTGTTAAAACTCTTAAATTGTTTTGAATTTCATTTTTTATAATTCGGGCGTTTGGATTGCTCAAATTTTCAGGATAAAAAATTGTTCGATTAAATGCGACAACCATTGTATCGAGGTTGAAATTAGTAAGAGTGTCGCCCTTTTTATCCAATTTTGCAAAAATAGGTATATGTAAATTATCCTCTTGATTTGAAACATTTAGTTTAGGCAACCATATCTTGAATATCTTTGCGGGGACACCATTTCCAATCAATAGAATTTTTCTTGTTTCTTCAGGACAATTTGCTGATGCAAAATGAACAGTGATAGTATCGTAATAAGTCATAATTGCCGTCGGAGCAAATGTCACGTTAAGTGTAAATTGATTTCCCGGTGTAAGCGTTTGCGGCGACCAATTCAAAACAATAAAATTCGGCATTTGTGGAAAATCAATCGATATAAAGTCAACATTCCATGGACCCGTATTTTCCAATACAACAGACATTGTTTTCTGAGTATTAACCACTACATTACCAAAATTCAGTTCGGGAGGAGAAACAACAAATCCGCTTCGTCTTTCTCCAATCAAATCAATTCTCTTAGTAGTATCAGTTCCATTTATATATAGATCTATCTCAAAATAAGCGGATTTATTGCCATCAATTGAGCTTTGCGGATCAAAATTAACAAAAAACGCAATGCTCTCACCAGCAAATAAAGTGTCAGGCAATTTAATTGCATTAGATGAAAGAGTAAATAAAGAGAAATCTGTTCCTTGCAAACCGCCAATCGATTTTAAAATGAATGGAGCAGAAGAGTTGTTCTCGAGATATATAGTATCTGATTTGCTTTGGCAAGGTGATAGAGTTCCGAAATTGATTTGATCAGGTATGGTGTAATTGGCGAATAGTGAATTGAAATGAATTGTAGCATAAATTGTGTCTCTGCATGGGTCGTTGAAAATAAATTGGACATTAACAGTCTGATTTCCTTCAATTTTAGAATTTGTCGTAAATTTAAAATTCAAATTATTTCCCGAATTTGGAAGAAGAATCCCGCCAAAAGGAAATACCTTAATATCAGGGTTGCTTATCAGGACATCTGACACTTTTTGCTGAAGTCTGCCCGAATTTGTTAAAGTTAGTGTTGTATCGAAATCGAAACCTGCGTAAATATCTCCTAAATAAATATCATTACCAGGCGTTATTGTTACCTTTAAATCTTCACGCTCTCCTGTTAGGTCAATTGTTATTATAGGATTAGTAGGAGAATCAGTTTCGATTGTAACGTGTGCAGTTTTCACTCCCTCATTGCCTGCATCTGCTATGTATCTAACAAAATAAATGGCACTATCACCAGGTCTTAAAGTGACTGGAATTGGGCTTGGTTCTTGCGAAATAATAAAATTAGCAATGTCAGCTCCACCGATGCTTGCGCTTTTCGTAATAATTAGATCTTGAGTAGCAGTTTCCAGATTCTTAATGTAAAAGGTTTGCATAATGTCTCCGCATTTTCCCGTTAATCCAAAATCAATTAAATTGGTCGAGACAAGAATCTTTGAACTTACTACATTTGCAGAAAGTTCTCGCACGATGGTATCAGGGCATGCATTCATATTCAAACTTGATAGTGCTGAAAGAGTATCGAGAAATATCCCTTCACCAGATGGTGTGAATTGAATATATAGCATTAATGTGTCAACTAATGGTCTTAATAAAACAGGAAGAGCAGGATTGATATTTATTATTTGAAATTCATTATTTAATTGTAAAAATAAAGCATTATTTGCGTCGATATAAGCAGGACCCGTTCCATGATTTACAATTTTAAACTGCTCAGTTTTTGTTGTTGTAATACTAACTGTTCCAAAATTAAAATTACCAAGTATTGCTAAATCAATATTTTTGATAAATGCTTTTACTATAAATGTTTTTGAAAAACCTGCACATTCTGCAATTTTAATTGTCATTTTATCTTGAATCTTTCCAATCAATGGAGTATTCAAAAATATATTTAAATCCATTCGATTTGACGGATCATTATAATCCAACTGTATTGGTAAAGCATTAAATATAGAAAAGAGATTTTGCTCAAAAGTAATTGAGGTCAAATTTATAAAATATGAAGAAAAGTTTTGCAATATGAATTTCTCGGGAAGCGGTTCGCCAATGCATATTTCCCCTAAATCAATTGTATCAAGCCCATGATAAGAACCTGTAATTGGCAAAATTCGATTAACATTTTGAGCAGTAAGAAGCACTGTGTCAATATTAACAGTGAAAGCTATTTTCCAAGGATTAGTGGCAAGAAAATTATTATGTGAAATTTTCAACGTATCTGTGAATGAACGCTGTGTGGTATTTGCAGGGATAAATTCAACCAAAATGTCAACTGAACTGTCAGGTGCAAGTGAGAGCATACCAGTAGGGGATATGAGTGAAAAGCCCTTATTACCCAGGCTAAAAATTGCATTTTGAAATTGCAAATCGAGATTGCTTTCGCCAAAATTTGATATAGTTGCTTTCAATGTTTTTGGAAAATCCTCGCATTCAAAGAATCGTGCGTTGATGATAGAATCGCCGACCAATTCAGGTTGCTTAATATATTTAAATATGTTTGCCCCGGATTGTGAAAATATTGCAGGGGGAATTGCCCTATAAGGATCTTGGTCTGGATTCTCAATATCCATCACAGCTGCAAGGAAAAATAACGTATCAGGAGCAGGAAGAATAATTCGCTCAGTCCAGTTTTGTCCCGGTGTTATAATATCCGCAATTTGGCTCCATACTCCATTTTCGGGCTTTAAATATAATTTTAATGATTTTCCGGATGGTTTGTTTCCTGTCAAATTAAAACTTCTAAAAACGTTGCTTGAAGTGTCAGTTGAAAAGCCATAATATGGTGCAGCATTGGGTGTTATAAGCGATAAGTTTGTCTGCGAACCATAATTAAATCGGACCCTTCCATAACCTCCATTCTGTGATCCATTTTTTCCCCCGCTTATTTCAAGTGATGAGTTGTCGTAAATTAGCTTTGTGCTTGCAATAATTGAACCACCCGAACCATTTCCACCATTTCCATCGCCGTTTGCACCATTGGCACCATTCGCTTTCAAACTTATTTGATGCAAGTCACTACCATAAATAGAAATAGCGCCACCACCGCCACCACCCGAACCCGAATAAGTGCCATAACCCTGGGGATTGCCCGAAGCACCACCTGAACCTCCTGCGATTGGCACAATCATAATATTGCCATAGCTCAATCCTTTTGAATTATTAATGCCTGTTCCATCTATACCATAACCCGCAGACCCACCTGTTTGATTTTGCTTGTTTCCAGCGCCGCCACCATATCCACCGAAGGGTTCGCAAGTATTTCCGTCGAAACAAGGTTCGCCTGATTTTCCAAATGGATGGCCTGTTCCTCCTGCGGATGATTCATATAATCCCTGGATAGGTGGCAATGTTCCATTGAGACTATTTGCATATCCACCCGAGCCAATACCCCAATTTTTAAAAGTATTTTCCTTGCCTGGAATTCCTGAATTATTTCGACCTCCAGGACCGCCTCCCACAAATCCATTACCTCCGTCATCTCCGATATCATTATCAAACATGCCGACATCGTGAAATCTACCGCCACCTCCACCGCCACCTGGTCCTGCATCTTGAACTCTCACAAAGCCTCCACTAACATCAATCAATGTATTAGCTCCGCCTGTTATTGAACCTTTTGCAATCAATACAAATGGGAGATATGCTTGATTGCCCGAATCAGGATGATTATATGGATCGCAATCGTTCAGAGAAACCGTGTATGTTTTATTTCCAAAAATCGCTGAATCAATAATCATTGCACCACGCCTCGAACGCTTTCCCAATGCTCCTTGTCCAAGAATCGATTCCGGATTTCCTTGGATATTTCCCATTGGAAAAGGTTTCACAATGTAAAATGTATCTATATTTGAATAATTCCCATTAATCAAAACACGAATTGGGATTCGATATTCAGGCAATAATTGTTGCCAATCCCAAGAATTTGGATTTGCCTTTGGATGAACAAATACTTGCGAAGATATCATACGACCTTCCCAACTTACTACAATTGGTCCAAATATTATTTTTTGTGAATCCAATGGATTTACCACCTCCAAACGGATTGCATCACCAGAATTGTTTAAGTAAAAACCATCATTGCCAAAATTATTGACTAAGTTGGATGGTCCAATAATTTCAATATATGTGTTTAAGTCGGGAGTTCCGATATCAGGTAAAATGTAAGAAATTATAGGTTGAGCAAAAATCCTGAACGGCAGAATAAGGAAAATCAACCAGAATAAAAGGATTTTTTTCATTTTACTACTTCCATTAATAATAATATTTAAATTACAAAATTATTATTAAATAATGATTACTTTTTGAAATTCATTTTAAATTTAAGATTGTTTTTAAAGAAGAAGATTATTATTAATTGAAGAGTATGAAGAAAATTAAGATTGTTATTACGAATGTAGCGAAGCAATCCCTTTTAATTCTATGAGATTGCTTTGAGGCTGTCTCATAAGTCGCATTCTGTTTATTTCAAATGATTGAAATTTCCTTACATCTTGATTTTTGAGATGAGTGAGCTATTCCTGTTTTCAACTTTGAGTAATAATATTTGATTAGATGAGATTCCATTTATTTTTGATAAATCTAATAAAAAATTATTGCTTCCTGAAGTATTGATAAAAAAGCAAAGTTTACCTAACATATCAAAGATTTCTATATTAAAATTTGGAAGGGGAGAGACAATTTCAATAATATCTGAGTTTGCTGGATTTTGATGAATTTTTATGGAGTTATCATTAATTCCATCTTTAATGCCCGTCTCTAATGCAGAGATTTCAATAATTTTATCGTCGTCTTGAGATGGAGTGCCTCTACCGTCGCGATTACTTGTTGAGATAAACACTCGACCATCAGGAGAGATGCAAATATCCCGTAATCGCCCGTAAGCTTCGACGAAATATTGCTTTTCCATAGTTATAGCAGTTCTTTCTTCATTGAGCTGCAATTGTATCAGTCGAGAAGCTTTGAGCGAAACCAGTAAAAGTGAATTGTTCCATTCCTGAATTACTCCGTTATACCAATCTATTCCCGCGGCAGCTATTGTAGGCGTCCAAGCTTTAATTGGTTCGGCTACGTTATTTTCTTGGCAAAATGCTTGCTCATTACTTTTATCACAAAATCCAGTTACTTCAGGCCAACCAAAATTCCGTCCTTTTTGTATAATATTTATTTCATCGTCAGTTGAGGGTCCATGTTCCGAACTGAAAAGCTTATCGCCAACAAATACCAATCCTTGCGGATTACGATGACCAAAGGACCATATATAACTATTTTGGATTGGATTGTCTGGTGGGATTGTCCCATCATCAGCTAATCGAAGAATTTTTCCATTTAATGATTGCAAATTTTGTGCAGATGCAGAATTCGATGCATCACCAAATGATGCATAAAGCATTCCATCTTGCCCGAATACTAATCTTGACCCATTATGTATGGAGCTACCATTGATATTGTCTATTAAAGTTAGGGGATTTGTTAAAGTTTCGCCATCATACTCAAATCTAACAATTTTATTTTTAATATTTCCGGAGACTTGGTATGAATAAGCGACATAAATATAGGGATTTGTTTGGAAATTGGGATGCAATGCCATACCCATCAGTCCGCTTTCTCCATTCTCGTAAACTTCGTCAATTTTTCCAATTTGTTGCACTTCGCCCGATTCAGGATTAACGCGGCTAATTCTGCCGTATCGTTCAGTCATCCAAATAAAATTATCAGGTCCCCAAAGGATTTCCCAGGGTGTATCCAAATTTTTGGTTACTATACGTGTTTGTAAACTTTGAGATTGGCAATCATTGAATGAAACAAAAGAGAATAAAAGACTAACAATCAGAAAATATTTTTTCATGACAAATATTAGTTAAATCTAAATTGTTAATCGAATTAAATTGAAATATATTTTATATTTCGCTGATAAGTGTGGTATAAACTGATTTTGAAATTTCAGTAATATTATCCTTCGAGCAATTCTTTTTCTTTATCGGCGACTATTTTATCAAGACGGGAAATAAAATCATCAGTGATTTTCTGAAGTTGGTCAGAACCTTTTTTTTGTTCGTCTTCGGTAATGGCTTTATTTTTCTCTTCTTTCTTCAATTCTTCCATAGAATCGCGGCGGATATTGCGGATGGCGACTTTGCCTTCTTCAGCGTATTTTTTGGTAAGTTTCACAAATTCTTTCCGTCTCTCTTCTGTCAGCGGAGGAACGGGAACTCGCAGGATAGCACCATCATTTTGTGGGTTAAATCCATGGTCTGCCTGTTGGATGGCTTTT
>DIEP01000040.1 GCA_002418685.1 Ignavibacteria bacterium UBA5771 | reverse complement strand
GAACAATTCTCAAAAGAATCAAAATTAAAGCTGAAAAGACTCAATCCCAATTCGATGATACGCTTATTACTGGAATCGAAAAATATGTCCTCCCTCTTCTTTTGATTGGCATTGCATATATAATGATAATTCAATTGAATATGACAAGCAGCATAAGGCGTATTATCGAAGTAATTGCAATGATTCTGGCTACTTATTATCTTATTCGTCTTTGTTCGCTACTCATTTCGTATTATATTGAAATCAGATGGCTGAGAAACGAAGACCCATTAAAGTCAAATAGAGTCAAAGCAATATTGCCAATTATTAACATTGTGATTTGGATGATTGGTATTATCGTATTACTCGATAATTTAGGTTTAAAGATTTCGGCAATTATTACAGGTTTAGGAATTGGAGGTATCGCCGTAGCAATTGGTGTGCAAGCGATTGTCAAAGATTTGTTCGGATACTTTGTTATTTTATTTGATAAACCATTTGAAGTTGGTGATTACATTATTATTGACAAAATGCAAGGTAATATTAGCCAAGTTGGGATAAAATCCACTCGAATAAAAAGTCTTGGTGGTGAAGAATTAATTATCTCAAACAGCGATTTGACTAATTCGCGTCTTCAAAATTATGGTAAAATGGAATTGCGGAGGATATCTATGCATATTGGTATTGTTTATGATACGCCATTTGAACAACTTAAAGAGATTCCCGTTTTTATTGAAGAAATTATCAAAAACATCGACGGATCTCTTTTTGATAGAGCGCATTTTTCCTCTTATGGTGATTTTAGTTTAATTTTTGAAATAGTATATAAAGTTGTCGGAAATGATTATAATCAATTTATGAACATTCAACAAGAAATCAATTTGAAAATTGGAGAGGAATTCGCAAAACGAAATATCCAATTTGCCTATCCAACGCAAGTAGTGAATCTCAATCAGATTGAAAAGCATGCTTGATGTTTAATTATTTATTGGCTATACCATTAGTTGCATCCTTGTTTTAATGTAAAAAATACATTATTAAAAGATAATCTCTTTATAAGCAGATAAGATAATTTATCTGCTTATAAGATTTTATCATCACTTAATAAGATTTTACTACTGCTAATTGTTAAGATAATATAAAATCTTCCCAAATTATAGTAAAATGACATATTTAATGATAGAATTATATTTAAGAGTATGTTGGAATGTGCTTCTACTGAAAAGATTAAAATCTATTTTACATAGAAAGAATATCCTTCACAGCAGCAAAAGGAGAAATTTCGAGATTCACAATTTTTGATTTGATGTCTTCTATTTTTTTTTGGAATTCATGATTTTGGAAATAATGATTTAGAATCGTCTCTTTCAGCAAATTTTCGAACCACTCGAGAAGTTGCACCTGTCTATTTTTCTCGAATTTATCATTTGCAATAGCAAAATTTATGTATTCATCAATCACATTCCAAATCTCATCAATACCTTGATTGAACAAAGCAGAACAAGTCATAACTTTGGGTGACCATTTGGATTCTCTTTGTGCTAAAATATGCAATGCTATTTGATATTCTTGGCGAGTGCGTTCTGCAATCTCAATTTGATCGCCATCGGCTTTGTTAATTGCAATTGCATCGGCAATCTCTATTATACCTTTTTTAATTCCCTGTAATTCATCGCCTGCATTTGGAAGCAGCAATAATAAGAAAAAATCAACCATCGATCGAACTTCAATTTCGCTTTGACCCACACCAACAGTTTCAATTAAAATAATATCAAACCCCGCAGATTCACACAGGAAAATCGCTTCCCTTGTCTTGCGTGCTACTCCCCCAAGAGTGTCGCCTGTCGGACTTGGACGTATGAAAGCATTCGGATTGCGAGCAAGTTTCTCCATTCTTGTTTTATCTCCAAGTATTGAACCGTGTGTGCGCTGACTTGAAGGATCAATGGCAAGAACAGCAATTCTCTTCCCTTTTTCAATAAGATAATTGCCGAATGTTTCAATAAAAGTGCTTTTCCCAACGCCAGGCGAACCCGAAATTCCAATACGAATTGATTTCCCCGAATGAAGAAGGATGCGAGTAATAAGTTCCTGTGATATTTGCTCATCTTTGGGAGATTTACTTTCGGCAAGAGTAATTGCTCGCGATAGAATTGCTCGGTTTCCCGAAAGAATTCCATTGTAATAATCATCGATTGTCAAATTGAGTTTGCTTTGTGTTATGAAATCACTTGATTTAGGGATATTATTTTCCATAAAATCGCTTAGTCTTTAAGAACATCATTTAAATGCTGTAATATTTTTTTTGCAGATTCAGGGATAACTGTTCCCGGACCAAAGATTTCCGCAACACCAATATCATAAAGGAATTGATAATCATGTGGGGGAATAACTCCACCAACAATAACGAGTATATCGCCTCTGCCATATTTTTTGAGTTCTTCAATCAATTGTGGAACGAGTGTTTTATGAGCAGCTGCAAGCGAACTAACCCCAACTATATGCACATCATTTTCTATTGCTTCGCGTGCAGTTTCTTCCGGTGTTTGGAACAATGGACCTATATCGACATCAAATCCCAAATCCGCGAAAGCAGTTGATATTACTTTTGCTCCGCGGTCGTGCCCATCTTGTCCCATCTTTGCAACCAATATTCTGGGGCGACGACCAAATTCTTGGGCAAAATTGTCTGTCAACTCTCTCACTTCTTCAATCTTGCTTTGATCTTTAAATTCTGAACTATACACTCCGCTCACTGCTCTTATTTGAGAAGTATAACGACCACAAACTTTCTCAATTGCATAAGAAATCTCGCCAAGTGTTGCTTTCGCACGTGCGGCATTTATTGATAATTCGAGCAAGTTCCCACTTCCATCTTCGGCTGCTTTGGTGATTGCATTAAGTGCATTATTAACTTCTTGCTCATTGCGTTGGCTTCTTAATTCTCGCAAACGATTAATCTGCATTGTTCGGACGGCGGAATTATCAATATCTAATATTTCGATTTCTGTATTTGTGCTAAGTTTATATTTATTAACGCCGAGAATAATTTCATCATTTGAATCAATTTTTGCTTGGTGTCTTGCAGCAGCTTCTTCAATTCGCATCTTGGGTATACCCGTTTGGATAGCTTTTGCCATGCCTCCAAGTTTTTCAATTTCTACGATATGGCTCCAGGCTCGTTGCATCAAATCATTTGTTAAATTTTCAAGGAAATATGCTCCTCCCCAAGGGTCAATCACTTTTGTGATAAATGTTTCTTCCTGTAAATATATTTGAGTATCACGCGCAATGCGGGCAGAAAAATCAGTGGGAAGTGCAAGTGCTTCATCGAGAGCATTAGTATGAAGGGATTGCGTATGTCCCAATACAGCGGAAAGTGCTTCTTGTGCTGTGCGAATAATATTATTGAATGGATCCTGCTCGGTCAAACTCCAACCAGATGTTTGGCAATGCGTTCGCAAAGCAAGGGATTTGGGATCTTTTGGATTGAATTGCTTAATTATTTTTGCCCAAAGCATACGCCCTGCACGGAGTTTGGCAATCTCCATGAAATAATTCATTCCAATTCCCCAGAAAAACGAGAGCCGTGGGGCAAAAGCATCAATATCGATACCAGCATTGATACCGGCACGAACATATTCCAAGCCATCGGCAAGAGTATAGCCGAGTTCTAAATCAGCAGAAGCACCCGCTTCTTGAATATGATAGCCCGAAATTGAGATGCTATTGAATTTGGGCATATATTCAGAAGTAAATTTAAATATATCAGAAATAATTCGTAAAGATATATCGGGTGGATAAATATATGTGTTGCGAACCATGTATTCTTTCAAAATATCATTCTGAATTGTGCCTGCCAATTGATCTAATTTCACACCCTGCTCTTCTGCAACTACTATATA
>DIEP01000144.1 GCA_002418685.1 Ignavibacteria bacterium UBA5771 | reverse complement strand
CTAATTATAATGTTTCAGTTTTCCCAAATCCTGCAAGTGACTATTTGCATATTGAGCAAAGCGAAGCATATATCTCTCATATTGAAATAATAAATTTGCAAGGGCAAGTAATTAAAAGTCAAAGAATATTGGGAAATCAAGGCACATTAGATTTAACGAATGTATCAGCAGGTGTTTATATATTGAAAATATATACAAACAGCGGATTTGTGGTGCAGAAGCTAATAAAACAATAGAGAAATATATCTCTATAATTAATAATGAAACACAATCATTATTATTCAGAATTATAAATTTGGGATATGATACAGCCCATTCAATTTGGCAATTGATAAAGTAGTGGCACCAACGTACCACTACTTTATACAGTTTGCCTCATTTTATCTAATGATTATTTCGTGTTTTCGGGAATATTCTTCAAAAGCTCTAATAAATATTTCCAAATATTTTGAACGGATGAAATCTGCACTTTCTCATTTGGTGTATGAACATCGAAAAGGTTAGGTCCAAAGGATAGCATTTCCATTCCTGGATACTTCTCGCCAATAATTCCACATTCCAAACCTGCATGGATAGCTTCCACTTTTGCTTCTTTGTTGTTCATTTTTTTGTATAAATTTGTTGCAATCTTTAAAATCTTTGAATTTACATTTGGCTCCCAAGCGGGGTATCCACCCTCAAAAGTTGTGAAAGCATCGCCCAATTCCATAGCGAGTCTTACTTTGGTTGCCAAAAATATTTTCTCTGATTCGACTGAACTGCGTTGAGAAGTAAGCACGGTGATTTTATCAGAATTTGTTTCAACAATTGCAAGATTAGTGGATGTTTGCACTAATTCAGGTATATCGGGACTCCAACGGTATACTCCATGTGGAATCACAAACAGGGATTCAATAAATTTCTTTTGAGCACTAATTGATAGAACCCTTTTTGGTGTTGCAACTTCATCGTAGAAGATACGTAATTTTGGTTCGACGGAAATATATTCTTTAATAATTACGTTGTTGCAATCATCTAAATAGCTTTTAAAATCGCTGAGTGCAACATTTTTAATCATTACTGTTGCCTTTGCTTCACGTGGTATAGCATTGTGCTTGCCGGGTGCATCGAAAGATACAAGTCTTGCATTAACTTTGCGAGTTAATCTCAAAATAATTCTTGAAAGCATTACAACAGCGTTTGCTCTTTCATCAGAAATATTAAGTCCCGAATGCCCGCCTTGGCAGCCCGTGACTGTGATTTGAAATGTTTTTGCTTCAGTCGGTACTGCATCGGCTTTGTAATCATAGCTGCCAAAAGTATTAACCCCACCTGCACATCCAATTGTGAAAGCTCCTTCCACTTCCGAATCGAGGTTGAGCAATATTTTAGCATTTAGCATATCTTTCTCAAGGCGATTTGCACCTGTCAGCCCTGTCTCTTCATCAATTGTGCAAAGCAATTCAATTGGAGGATGTGGAATATCCTTGGAAGCAAGGATCGCAAGACCCATTGCCACACCTATTCCATTATCTGCGCCGAGTGTGGTTCCTTTTGCTTTGACAAAATCGCCATCGACATAAGCGTCTATTGGATCATTATCAAAATCAATGACCACACCACTATTGCTTTCGCAAACCATATCAACATGCCCTTGCAATGCAACTGGTGTGAGATTTTCCATACCCTTTGTTGCAGGCTTCTTAATTACAATATTCCCTGCTGCGTCTTGCTTATATTCAAGGTTGTTCTTTTTTGCCCAATCAGCAAGATATGCAAGGACTTTGCCTTCTTTTTTGGAAGGACGTGGAATTTTGGTTAATTGCTCGAAATTTTCCCAAACTGCTTTGGGTTCTAACTGTGATAAACTAATTTTTGACATCATTAATCTCCATTATTTTTAAATCTTTATGAATTAATTCCTTGAATTCAATTAAATGACTAGAATACAAAGTCGCGAAAAATTTGGAAACTCTCATATAAGCATCTTGAATTTCTTCAGGAGATTTTTCTTGCAAAAGATTCGCGATTTCAAATATTGTCCTTTCGCCATTTGCAAGTAAAAATGATTGAGAGCCAAGAGGGTCGAGATTTGCTTTTATAAATTTTCCTTTCTTCTTTGGTATCAGATATTTTTGGGAAATAGCACTTTTGAAACGTGGAATAAGCAAAACAATCCTTTCGTCATCCTTTTGCTCAAATTCGACTTTCCTGATTGGCGTCAACTCAAGAAAATTCTGCGATTTACTTATTTTTTTCTTAAAAAACAATGATTACTTTCTTTTAAAAATGCAAATTATCAAAAATATTTGTAAATATGAACAAAATACATATTAAATTTTATTTATTTTCGAATGATTTTCAGAATATCTCCATTTTTTTGGCAATTCCAAGAAACCAACAATTATCTCGCCTGCATTTTAAATGCTATTTGCAGTCAGCTGCAGTGATGAGCAAGTGACTATATATTCACCAATTAACAAATATACAAAAGCAGTTTTCGATACGATTCAAATTAACTTTCCATAAAAGTAATGTGCAGGTCCAATAGTATCAATCAAGATAATATTGAAATGATCTAATGATTGCTATCAAAGATTTTCCATCAAATAGAATATAATCTAGCGCTTTTTTATGATAAATAATTATCTGTTATAATCTTTTATTTCATTATTAATTTCTTAAATTTGAAAATTTTAAAAAAATTAATTATGACATTTCTAAAGCGCTCCAAAAATTGTGGAGAATTGCGTTCTCAAAATATAGGCGAAACGGTTATTTTAAATGGATGGGTCCATTCTCGCAGGGACCTTGGCGGGTTAATTTTCATAGATTTACGTGACAGATATGGAATTACTCAATTAGTAATCAGACCTGAACTTACACCCGATGTTGCCGAAAAAGCAAAGCCAATTCGTAGCGAATTTGTGCTTTGGGCAAAAGGTACTGTCCACAAGCGTGAAAGTATTAATTCAAAAATGCCAACAGGTGAAATAGAAATATCAGTCGAAGATTGCGATATTATTAACCCATCTGAATTGCCACCTTTTGAAATACTTGATGAACTCGATGCGTCAGAAGAATTGCGATTGAAATATCGCTATTTGGATTTGCGGCGACCCGCTTTGCAAAATAATTTTATTATCCGCAATCGAGTGGCACAAATCACTCATTCCTTTTTTTATGAGAATAATTTCATTGAAATTGAAACGCCATACTTGATGAAATCTACACCTGAAGGGGCGCGGGATTTCCTCGTTCCCAGCAGAATTCATAAAGGCAAATTTTATGCTTTGCCGCAATCCCCGCAAATTTACAAGCAATTATTAATGGTTTCGGGATTCGATCGTTATGTGCAAATTGTTAAATGCTTTCGGGATGAAGACTTGCGAAGCGATCGGCAACCCGAATTTACTCAAATTGATGCAGAAATGAGCTTTGTGGAGCAAGATGATATAATTGCTGTCTTTGAGAAATTCTTTAAAAGATTATGGAAAGAAGTGCTTGGAATTGAGATACAAATTCCATTTCCAAGATTAACTTATAAAGATGCAATGGAAAATTACGGCTCCGATAAACCCGACACACGCTTCGAAATGAAATTGCATAATCTCAATCAAATATTTGCAAATACTGAATTCCAAGTTTTTGCAAATACCATTGCTTCCAATGGAATTATCGCGGGATTTAACGCTAAGGGATTTGGCAGTTATTCTCGGAAGCAATTAGATGAGCTTACTGAATTTGCAAAAAAATATGGAGCAAAAGGGCTATCTTATATAAAATTCACAGACAACTCCATTTCTTCACCAATTCTCAAATTTTTAAAGCAAGAAGATATTGAAAATCTAAAGCAAATATTTGCTGTCGAGGATGGCGATTTGTTATTAATAATTTCAGATAATTGGAGAACAACATATACTGCCCTCGGTGCATTGAGACTGGAAATTGCAAAGCGAGGCGGAATAATCGAGAGCGTGAAAGGGCAATATAATTTTCTATGGGTTATAGATTTTCCATTATTCGAGTGGGATGAGAATGCAAGTCGTTGGGTTGCAATGCACCATCCATTCACTTCGCCAAATGTTTCAGACCTTGATCTGCTTGATACAAACCCGGGCGAGGCAAGAGCAAACGCTTATGATATTGTGCTGAATGGCGTCGAAATTGGTGGAGGAAGCATCCGTATTCATAATGAGCAAGTGCAAAAGAAAATGTTCGATTTGCTCGGACTGACCGAAAAGCAAGCAAATGATAAATTTGGGTTCCTTCTTCAAGCATTAAAATATGGCGCACCTCCTCACGGCGGAATTGCATTGGGGTTGGATCGCCTTGTGATGCTTTTGACGGGGACAGATAATATTCGCGATGTGATTGCTTTTCCAAAGACCACCTCAGGACTATCATTAATGGATAATTCACCATCAGAAGTGGATCCTGACCAATTACGCGAATTAGGTTTGAAAATATAAGTTTGGAAATAGGGGCATGCACGGAAACATGTCCCATCCCGTGTATAATTATTGCTGTTTGTGATAAATTAGAATTACAATAGTCTAATCTATTATTGTTTCACCCAATATGCTGTGCAATTAATAATAGTGACGTGTCTTATTATTAATTAAAGAGATTTTCTCTATTGTTTTATTAGCTTCTTCACCACAAATCCGCTATTAGTATATATTTTTACAATATAAACACCTGCTGATACATTCGATAAATCTAATGTGCATTGATTTCCCAATATTACTTGACTTTTAATTACTTGACCTTGCAAATTAATTATTTCAACATAAGAGATATTTGCTTCGCTTTGCTCAATATGCAAAAAGTCACTTGCTGGATTTGGGAAAACTGAAACATTATAATCAGACAAAATATTTTCCTTTACGTCAGAAGGAANNTTTTCATTGAAAGCAGCTAAACCACAAGAAGTCCCAATCCACTTTGTGCCGCTTCCGTCTATGGCTATTGACGAGACTTCGTAATCAGGCAAACCTGAATTTGTAATGTTATATGCTGTCCAGTTTGCTCCGTCGAATTTTGCCATACCACCAAATTGAGTACCAATCCACTTTGTGCCGCTTCCGTCTATGGCTATTGACCAGATATAGTTATCGGGCAAACCTGAATTTGTAGTGTTATATACTGTCCAGTTTGTCCCGTCAAATTTTGCCATACCATAACCAGTCCCAATCCATTTTGTGCCACTTCCATCTACGGCTATTGACCTGACATCGTTACCAGGCAAACCTGAATTTGTAGTATCATATATAGTCCAGTTTGTTCCGTCAAACTTTGCCAAACCACCAAAACGAGTCCCAATCCACTTTGTGCCACTTCCTTCTACGGCTATTGACCAGACATAGTTATCGGGCAAACCTGAATTCCACTCGTCATATACTGTCCAATTTGTTTCGTCAAACTTTGCCACACCACGACCATAAGTCCCAATCCACTTTGTGCCGCTTCCGTCTATGGCTATTGAAGTGACTTCGTCATCGGGCAAACCTGAATTTGTAGTGTTATATACTGTCCAGTTTGTTCCATCAAATTTTGCTAAACCACCCCAATAAGTTCCAATCCACTTTGTGCCCCTTTCGTCCATGTCTATTGAAATGACATCGTTATCGGGCAAACCTGAATTTGAGCTGTTATATACTGTCCAATTTGTTCCGTCATATTTTGCCATACCACAGTAAAATGTTCCAATCCATTTTGTGCCGCTTCCGTCTATGACTATTGACCAGACATGGTTATCGAGTAAACCTGAATTTGATGTGTTATATACTGTCCAATTTGTTCCGTCAAACTTTGCCATACCATGTTCAGTCCCAATCCATTTATTGCCACTTCCGTCTATGGCTATTGAATGGACATTGTTAGAAGGCAAACCTGAATTTGACTCGTCATATACTGTCCAATTTGTTCCGTCAAATTTTGCCATACCACCACCATAAGTTGCACCACCAACCCAAGTCCCAATCCATTTATTGCCACTTCCGTCTATGGCTATTGAAGTAACTATGCTGTTGGGCAAATCTGAATTTGTAGTGTCATATACTGTCCAATTTGTTCCATCAAATATTGCCAAACCACCTCTCGTCCCAATCCACTTTGTGCCGCCGTCTATGACTATTGACCTGACCTCGTTATCGGGTAAACCTGAATTTGACTTCTTATATACTGTCCAGTTTGTTCCATCGAATTTTGCCAAACCACCATAAGTCCCAATCCATTTATTGCCGCTTTCATCTATGGCTATTGAAGAGACAAGGTTAGAGGGCAAACCCAAATTTGACTTCTTGTACACTGTCCAGTTTGTTCCGTCAAATTTTGCTAAACCATAAACAGTCCCAATCCATTTATTGCCGCTTCCGTCTATGGCTATTGACAAGACACTGTTATAGGGCAAACCTGAATTTGCTCTGTTATAAAAAGTTGGATCTCCTGTGGTTTTGTCAATACTCACTAAACCACCGTCTGTCCCAACCCACATAGTATTGCCTTCTTCAACAATTGCATTAATTTGATTACCATTAGTAAAATTCAACCACTGTGGGTTTTCTGCATAGCAAAGCATTGAGCTTGCTAATACGATAAAAAGTAAAGTAAACTTTTTCATAAATCCTCTATTATTAGTTTTTAAAATAATTTATTTCAATAAAAAATAAAATTTGCAAAGCAATATTTTTAAAGTAACTAAAATACAACAAATTATTGAATTAGCGAATAAATATTTTTATTTTTTTTCAATTAAAAAAAACAGCAGGATTCAAATGTTGATAAAATGGAAATATTCAGTATTATTTTAGTATTTTGCTTTTTGTATTTTATTAAAATATTAGGAATTAATTATGAAAATGCGGTCAATGATTATTGTTCTGTTATTCTGCTCAACCGTGTTATTTGCACAAGATGGAACGGAAAAGAAAAATGTTGCAATCACAATTTATAATCAAAATCTCGGGGTGGTTAATGAAACTCGTTCGATTTTCATTCCAAAAAATTTATCTGATGTTAATATAAGCGATATTCCAACATCAATAAATCCCACAAGCGTGCATTTCAAGTTCGATGGTGAAGTATATGAGCAAAACTATCGCTATGATTTGGTTTCGATGGCGAAACTGCTTCAGAAATATATTGATAAGCAAATCACCATTATCAAAGGGGATGTGAAAGAATCAGGGACACTGCTTTCAATTCAGGATAGAAGTCTAATAATCAAAACGGGAAATGGATTAAAAGTTTTCCCGGATTTTAACCAATATCAAATAACTGTTGATGAATTGCCGAGCGGACTTCTGACAAAACCAACACTTGTCTGGAAAGTGTTTTCCAAAAATGAAGGCAAACAAGATATTGACATTTCATATAGTGTTCGCGACATTAAATGGGATGCAAAATATGTGGCGGTTCTAAATGATGAAGAAACGCAAATGGATTTCAATTCATGGGTCAGCATCGATAATAATTCAGGCGGCAATTACGAGAATGCAAAATTGAAGCTGATTGCAGGCGATGTGAATATTACTAGGGGATATGGAGACTTCCAGGTTTTCACAGAATCTAACGCAGCAAGGACTCAAGAAAGTCCATTGATGGCAAAAAGACCAAAATTTGAAGAAGAGAAATTTTTTGAATATCATATTTATGAACTGGACCAGCCGACAACAATTCTCAATAATGAGATTAAGCAAGTTTCTCTGTTTAATATTCAAAAAGTGAAAGTGCAGAAGAAATATTCGTGCTTTCAGTATTATTCGCAAAATAGCGATGAAAAGAAGAATGTCAATGTCCTGATTTATTTCAAAAATGAAAAGCAAAATGGGCTTGGAATTCCCCTCCCCGCAGGAATGATTAGCGTATTCAAAACACGCAATAAGACAGCGGAATTAATCGGTGAGGATAATATACAGCATACACCGAAGGATGAGGAAATCGAACTCAATTTGGGCAAGGCATTCGATATTACATATACAGAGAAATTGACATCGTCCAACAAAAGTGGAGAAAAGTCCTATGTTGACCAATACATACTTGAGTTTTTCAACCATACAGATAAAGAAATAGAGATTGAAGTGAATCGTTGGGCACCAGGCGATTGGGTAATTTCCGATTCAAATTATAATTTTGAAAAGAAAGATGCTCATAATGTCCGATTCAAAATTAAAGTTCCAACAAATGGAACAAATAAGCTAAATTATACGATTCGATATTCTATTTAAAGTATATTGAGTGCCATATTTACACTATTATGATCCAATTATGGCAAACGATGTGCCTGATTTTCATTTTATTAATGTCATTATGGCAGGTTTTTTCATTTGGCACAAATTTTATATATCATACTGTATAAAAATTAAATAAAGGAAGAGAAAATGCAGACAGTGCGAATAGACTTTGATAAAAGTTTCAATGAAATTCCTCGATATCTTGATGATTTAAGAGGTTTCGTAAATAACGCAGTCGGCGGAATTGCAAATGGTTTGGGTAATTTGAACATCCGCAGCGACATAAAAGAGGGAAAGGACGCAGTAGAAATCACTATGGAATTAGCAGGTGTGAAAAAAGAAGACCTTCATATATCTGTTGATGACGAACATCGGCTGGTTATCGAGGGAGAAAAGAAACGACCAAGCAATATTGAGAATAATGCAATGCTACGAGTCGAATCAAAAACAGGTAAATTCAAACGTATGTTTAATTTGAGCTCCGATCTTGATGAAACAAAGATTAATGCAAAATATGAAGATGGGTTATTGACAATTAATATCCCAAAGAAAGCAGAAGAAAAACGAACAATAGATATTGTAATTAATTAAAAATTTTTGTTAATTAAAATTAATAAAAAAAGGAGGTTATTATGGCTGTCGTAAGATGGGATCCGTTCAGAGA
>DIEP01000145.1 GCA_002418685.1 Ignavibacteria bacterium UBA5771 | reverse complement strand
GATGTTGGTCTCCGTGATGGGCTCCAAAATGAAAAAATAATTGTTCCATTTGAAAAGAAAATAGAATTTTTAAAATTATTAATTCAAAGCGGTATTGAGTATATTCAGGTTGGTTCTTTTGTGAATCCTAAGGTCCTTCCTCAAATGGCAGATACTGACGAAATATTTGCTTATATAAAAGAGCATAATATGAAGCCAAGCAATGTTGTGTTTACTGCCTTGATTCTTAATGAAAAGGGGATGGAGCGTGCTTTCGCAGCAAATGTCGATAGAATTATGATGGGTGTTTCTGCAAGTGAAACTCATAGCAAAAAAAACACAAATATGAGTGTGGCAGAAGCAACACAGCGTATTATTTCAATCGCTAAGGAATGCCAGAATGCAGGTTATCAAATTCAAGCATCGGTTCAATCTGCCTTTGGATGCGGTTTTGAGGGACTTGTCCCCGAGGAACAAGTTCTTTCGATACTTGATAAATACTTCAATGCAGGAATAGATAACATTAGCTTTGCTGATACTGCGGGTCATGCTACACCGAAACAAATTATATCGCTATTCACAAAAGCAAAAATTATGAACCCAAACGTGACTATTGCAGCACATTTTCATAATACTTATGGTCTTGGGATGCTAAATATCCAGACTGCAATTGAATGTGGAGCAAAATATATCGAAACAGCATTTGGGGGCTTGGGTGGATGTCCATTCACAAAAGTTGCAGCGGGAAATGTCGCAACAGAAGATGTGGTTCATTATTTGCAAAGGGCGGGTATAATTAAAGGAATCGATTTGCAGAAACTAATTGAACTTGCAAAAAATGTAAGCGAATTTCTTAACAAACCATTGCCGGGTTATGTTTACAAAACAGGACCTATAAATTGGAATTAAATTAAATTTTCAATAAATTTTGTTTAACGCGAGGGTTAAATATTTATGTTACTCAGCCTTATGAGAGCGAGACTATAAAAGAACCGTCATCGCAAGAGTTCTAGCTCGCAATGACAGGAGAGAGATTGCAATGATAAGGAACTATATTAGTAATTATGAACATAAATTTTTATATCCTCAAAAAATATAAAGGGAAATTATGAAAATACTTGATGGTATTAGAGTTCTTGACTTGACAAATGTACTTTCGGGTCCATTTTCTACATTGCATCTTGCTCTGCTTGGTGCAGAAGTTATCAAAGTTGAGAACCCAAAGGATGGCGATTTGGCTCGAAAACTTGGTGCTAAATCCGAATATAACAAAATGCTCTTGGGAACAAGTTTTCTTGCACAAAATGCAAATAAAAAATCTTTGACTCTCAATTTGAAAGCACCTGAGGGCAAGGAAATATTTAAAAAATTAGTTCTTAAATCGGATGTTATTGTCGAGAATTTCCGTCCCGGTGTTATGGATAAACTTGGGCTTGGGTATAATCAATTAGTAAAAATTAATCCGAAAATTATTTATTGTGCAATATCGGGATTTGGGCAAGACGGACCCGATGCAGATAAACCTGCTTATGACCAAATCATTCAAGGATTGAGCGGCGTTATGGCAATTAACGGGGATCAAACTCTGAATCCATTGCGAGCAGGGTTCCCTCTTTGCGATACTGTTGGGGGATTGAATGCCGCTTTTGCAATAATGGCAGCACTTTTCCATCGCGAACGAACGAGCAAAGGGCAATTTATCGATATTGCAATGCTTGATTCAATAATGCCACTGATGGGCTGGGTTGTTTCTAATTGGCTGATTGGCGGAACACACCCCGAATTGATGGGGAATGAAAATTTCACTGCTGCTCCTTCGGGAATGTTCAAAACTCAAGATGGTTATATGAATATTGCCGCCAATAAGCAAGAGCAATTCGAAACACTGTGCGACCTTATTGAAATGCCCGAATTGAAATCAGACCCGAGATTCAAAGAACGCGATATAAGAAAGAAAAACCGCTACGAATTAAACAGTTTGCTTGAAACAAAATTAACTCAGAATACAACGGCATATTGGACAAAGCTTTTTAATGATAATTCAATTCCGTCGGGCGAAATCCTTAAACTTGAAGATGCCGTCATCCAAGAGCAAGTCAAATGGCGAAAAACATTTAATACTGTGAATATGCCGGGAATTGGTGAAATTCCACTTTTCAATTTAACAGCGAAATTCTCAGAAACTCCAGGATTTGTGGAAACTCCTCCACCACTGCTTGGCGAACATACTGAATCAATATTAAAAGAAAATAATTATTCTGATGATGAAATTAAGATTTTCAAAGAAAAAGGTATAATTTAAAAATAAATACACAAAAAAATGAAGCAAACATTAGTTCAGAAAATATTGGCAAAAGCTTGCGATAAAAATCATGTGGAAGTCGGCGAAGTTCTTGAACCACGAGTTTCGCTTGCGATGAGTCATGAAAATGCAGCTCTTGTCATAAATCAATTTAAAGAAATCTATTTAGGGACTAACCTACCTGCTAAAGTGTGGGACCCCGATAAAATTGCAATTATATTTGACCACCGCGTGCCTGCCGAAAGCAGGAAAACTGCGACTAATCAAAAACTTATACGGCAATTCCTCGGCGAACAAAATATCACGAAATTTCACGATATTCGAGGCGATGAAGGTGGAATATGCCATCAAATCCTTGCTGAAAATGGATATGTCCTTCCCGCAGGCGTCGTAGTTGGGACTGATAGCCATACAACTACCCACGGCGCACTTGGTGCTTTTGCATTTGGAATTGGAGCAACTGAAATGGCTTCTNNCTTCAGTTTGGGCATTGGGATGCGTGCTGAATGTTGAAGTTCCCGCCACAATTAAAGTAGTGATTGATGGAAAAATGCCCGAAGGAGTTTTCCCAAAGGATGTAATTTTATATCTGATTGGAAAATTAACCAATCAAGGTGCAAATTATAAAGTGATTGAATTCCATGGTTCGACTATTAAAAATATGGATACATCGGGCAGGTTGACTCTATCAAATATGGCAGTCGAAGCGGGAGCCACAGCGGGCATAATTCCAGCTGACGCAGAAACTGTTCGATATTTGCGGGAAGTTGCAAATTTTAAAGGCGAAATTGATATGACGCAACCCGATGAAGATGCAGAATATGAGCAAATTATCAATATTAATATTGAATCTCTTGAACCGCAAGTCGCTGTTCCGCACAATGTCGATAATGTCAAGCCAATTAGTGCAGTAGAGGGAATTCCAATCGATCAAGTTGTGATTGGTTCTTGCACAAATGGGCGACTCGATGATTTGAAGGTAGCGGCGGATATCGTCAGAGGCAAAAAGGTTAGCAAAAGCACTCGTATGCTTGTTTTCCCTGCATCAGCTCGAATTTATCAAGAAGCGCTTGCAAAAGGTTATATTGAAGATTTCCTCAAAGCGGGTGCTGTTGTTATGAATTCAGGATGCGGACCCTGCCTTGGCATTCATCAAGGTGCATTGGGCGATAATGAAAAAGCTTTTTCAACAACTAATCGTAATTTCAAAGGAAGGATGGGCAATCCCGACGCTGAAGTTTATCTCGGCTCCCCTGCTTCCGCTGCTGCCACTGCATTATTTGGTAAAATTACAGACCCAAGAAAAATTTATAGAGGTGAATTATGAAAGTAATTTGGAAATTTGGAAATGATATTTCGACTGATCATATTTATCCCGGAAGATATATGGCAACCGTTCTCCCCACAGAAACTCCGCAATATGCCTTTGCAGATATTCCCGAGCTGAATAAATTGCTCAATGAGGGGGGTGCGAAAACTACTAAGTTGATAGTTGCAGGTGAGAATTTCGGAACAGGTTCATCACGCGAGCAAGCAGTTTCAGCGCTCGTGGGATGTAATGTAATAGTCATAGCCAAAAGCTTTGCACGAATATTTTTTCAGAATAGTATTAACCTTGGTTTGAAGACTGTTATCTGCCCCGAAATTGACGCAGAAGTTGGCGACGAATTAGAAATCACTGACTTAAAAGTTATCAATCGCACAAAAAATAAGGAATATAGCACAGTTCCAATTCCAACAGCTCGCAAAAAAATAGTTGATGCGGGCGGGCTGATTTCTTATACCCGAATGAGATTAGTCAATAAATAAATAATTGCCCTGAAAATGCGAAAAAACCTTCCGAGGGTCCAACCTTTGGAAGGTTTTATTATTTATGCTAATTCATCAATTGCATTTCACAATGTTCAATAAAAATGAAAGGTAATGAGATTTCTCCAGGCCAGCAGTCCCTCGCAATGACTTGGTAAATGCGAAATATCACCCAATTTTGACTAATGAACCAAATCCCATTTTTTAATATTTGCATTTTTTAATATTTGAATCCTGCTGTTTTTTTTAATTCAGAGTAAACAAAAATATTTATTCGCTAATTCAATAATTTGTTGTATTTTAGTTACTTTAAAAGTATTGCTTTGCAAATTTTATTTTTTATTGAAATTGATAATATTAAAAATAAAAATAGAGGATTTATGAAAAAGTTAACTTTTCTTTTTATCGTATTAGCAAGCTCAATGTTTTGCTATGCAGAAAATCCGCAGTGGTTGAATTTTACAAATGGTAATCAAGTTAATGCAATTGTTGAAGAAGCCAATACTATGTGGGTTGGTACCGTCGGTGGCTTAGTGAGTATTGACAAAACCACAGGAGATCCAACTTTTTATAACAGAGCAAATTCAGGTTTGCCCAGTAACCACGTCTATTCAGTAGCCATAGACGGAAGCGGTATAAAATGGATTGGGACTCGTTATGGTTTAGCAAAATTTGACGGAACAAACTGGACAGTATATAACACTACAAATTCAGGTTTGCCTGATAACGAAGTCCATTTAATAGCCATAGACGGAAGCGGTATAAAATGGATTGGGACTGAAGATGGTTTTGCAAAATTTGACAGAACAAACTGGACAGTATATAACACTACAAATTCAGGTTTGCCTAGTAACTATTTCTGGTCAATAGCCATAGACGAAAGCGGAACAAAGTGGATTGGAACTGATGGTGGTGGTTTAGCAAAATTTGACGGAACAAACTGGACAGTATATAACACTAATAATTCAGATTTGCCCGATAACGATGTCTGGTCAATAGCCATAGACGCAAGTGGCAATAAATGGATTGGAACTTCGCGTGGTTTAGCAAAATTTGACGGAACAAATTGGCCAGTATATAACCCTACAAATTCAGGTTTGCCCGATAACAATGTCTTCTCAATAGCCATAGACGGAAGCGGTATAAAATGGATTGGGACTCGTTATGGTTTAGCAAAATTTGACGGAACAAACTGGATAGTATATAACACTACAAATTCAGGTTTGCCTGATAACGAAGTCCATTTAATAGCCATAGACGGAAGCGGCAATAAGTGGATTGGGACTGAATTTGGTGGTTTAGCTGCTTTCAATGAAAATGGAATTCCTTCTAACGTTAAGTAAAATATATTGTCTAATGATAATGTTTCAATTTTCCCAAATCCTGCAAGTGATTATTTGCATATCGAGCAAAGCGAAGCATATATCTCTTATGTTGAAATAATTAATTTGCAAGGGCAAGTAATTAAAAGTCAAGTAATATTGGGAAATCAATGCACATTAGATTTATCGAATGTATCAGCAGGTGTTTATATATTGAAAATATATACAGACAGTGGATTTGTAGTGAAGAAGCTAAATAAGCAATAGAGAAACACCTCTATAATTAATAATAAGACATAATCCCATTTTTTAATATTTGCATTTTTTAATATTTGTATCCTACTGTCTTTTTAATTGAGAGAAAACAAAAATATTTATTCGCTAATTCAATAATTTGTTGTATTTTAGTTACTTTAAAAATATTGCTTTGCAAATTTTATTTTATTTTTGAAAATAAATTATTTTAAAAATTAATAATAGAGGATTTATGAAAAAGTTTCCTTTTCCTTTTACTGTCTTACCAAGCTCAATGCTTTGCTATGCACAAAATCCGCAGTGGTTGAATTTTACAAATGGCAATCATATTAATGCAATTGTTGAAGAAGGCAATACTATGTGGATAGGGACTGGCGGTGGTTTAGTGAGTATAGACAAAACCACAGGAGATCCTACTTTTTATAACAGAGCAAATTCAGGTTTGCCCGATAACTATGTCAGCTCAATAGCCATTGAGGGAAATGGCACAAAATGGATTGGGACTGATGGTGGTGGTTTGGCAAAGTTTGATGGAACAAATTGGACAGTATATAACAGAGCAAATTCAGATTTGCCCAATAAGCGTGTCACTTCAATAGCCATAGACGGAAGTGGCAATAAATGGATTGGGACTGGTTATGGTTTGGCAAAATTCGATGGAACAAAATGGACGGCATATAGCACTTCAAATTCAGGTTTGCCCGATAACACCATCACTTCAATAGCCATAGACGGAAGCAGCAATAAATGGATTGCGACTGGTGGTGGTTTAGCAAAATTTGACGGAGCAAATTGGACAGTATATAACGCGTGGAATTCAGGTTTTCCCAATTACTTTGACTTTGTCAATTCAATAGCAATAGATGGAAGTGGCACAAAGTGGATTGGGACTCGTTATGGTGGTTTGGCAAAATTCGATGGAACAAATTGGACAGTATATAACACTATAAATTCAGGTTTGCTCGATAACGAAGTCAGGTCAATAGCCATAGACGGAAACGGCAATAAATGGATTGGGACAGATGGTGGTGGTTTGGCAAAATTTGATGGAACAAACTGGATAGTATATAACAGCTCAAATTCAGGTTTGCCCAGAAACTATGTCTGGTCAATAGCCATAGACGGAAGTGGCAATAAATGGATTGGGACTGGTTATGGTTTGGCAAAGTTTGATGGAACAAATTGGACAGTATATAACACTTCAAATTCAGATTTGCCCGATAACAGTGGTTGGTCAATAGCCATTGACGAAAGTGGCGATAAGTGGATTGGGACTGGTTATGGTTTGGCAAAATTCGATGGAACAAA
>DIEP01000142.1 GCA_002418685.1 Ignavibacteria bacterium UBA5771 | reverse complement strand
ACCCAACATTAAGTGCTGCGGGAGCAGTCTGCGAAGAATTTGGTGTAACATACGAAATCAAAGTTGTATCAGCTCATCGCACCCCTGATGAAATGGCTGAATATGGACGGTCAGCTTTGGATAGAGGTTTGAAAGTAATCATTGCAGGAGCAGGTGGTTCCGCTCATCTTCCTGGTATGATAGCTGCCCATACAATTCTGCCCGTTATTGGTGTCCCTGTGCAATCAAAAGCACTTAATGGTCTTGATTCGTTGTTCTCAATTGTTCAAATGCCACCTGGAGTGCCTGTTGCAACCGTTGCAATTGGAGGCGGAAGAAATGCAGGTCTATTAGCTATGGAAATACTTGCAATTGCCGATCCTGATATTCGAGAAAAACTGCTGCTATATAAAAAGAAAATATCACAAGAATCACAAGATAAAAATTCCCAGCAACAATTCGGAATTTTCTGAAATATTCAGATTGAGTATGATTTGCGTGGCTATATTTTCTTTTGTAGTTTTACTCAAACCCTAAATAAGCATAATGACATTTTCTCAAATAAAGCTTTCATTACTATAGTTAGTGTTAAATTCGGGCAAATTATTATAAATCAATAATAATTGTGTCCGTATATTAATTTTTATAGATTTTCTATATTTTTTTGATGGTTCTTTACGGATTGATAATTTTCAATGCAGTTAATAATCTTTATTTTCTTATATTTTTGTAATTTTGCATTCTCTTAAATAGATATTTTTCAATTAATAGGTATAAATTATGAAACAGACATTCCAGCCAAGTGTACGTAAGAGGAGGAATAAACACGGATTTCGAACTCGGATGGCAACAAAAAATGGTAGAAGGGTGCTTGCATCTCGCCGAGCAAAAGGCAGATGGAAACTTACTGTAAGCGATGAACCAAAACATTTCTAAATTATTGTTTTAATTATGGTTAACAAGTTGAATTTAAGCCCGTTAAAGGGCTTTAATTCTTTCCAAACCGTTTTCAAATTTGGTTCAAGCTTTTATAGCGAAAATGTTCTTCTTATAATCTGCAATAAATCTTGCAATATTTCCCTTAAACAACTAACAAATTCGTCAAACATTATTTTATATGGAATTTCTGCTCCGAAAAGAAAATTTAAAAAAGCAGTAGTTCGTAATAGGATAAAGCGATTGATGCGAGTGAGCATTCGCCAATCTCTTGAAGAATTAAGCAAGTTCTATGATATTGCAATTTTCAAGGTAATATTAATTATATGGCAAGGTCCATCTATCAAAAAGCAGAATCAGATTTATTTGAACGATGTTGAGCCATATATTTTTAAAGCATTAAAGAATTATTTAGAGAAAAATCAAATTACAGATGAGAAATTTACTGATAAGATTTATTAAGATTTATAAAAAATATATATCTCCAGGGTTGCCACAGTCGTGCAGGTTTTATCCAACTTGTTCAAGCTACGCGATTGAAGCAATAGGCAAACACGGAGTGTTTTATGGTTCTATTTTATCAGTATGGAGAGTGCTTCGCTGCAATCCTTTTAGCAAAGGTGGTATTGACCCTGTCCCCGAGAGAATTAAGAAATTTTATATAAAAGAGTTAAAATTTAAATAATATTCACAAGAAATAAAAGATTTATGGATAAAAAAGGCATAATTGGTTTAGTTTTAATAACTGCGGCTGTCATTATATGGATGGTAGTCCTATCTATCACCCAACAACCTATTCCCGAAAATGAGAAATTCGATGGTATTATATCTCCTGATTCCACAAATACAGCAATAGTAGACTCAACTACAAATCAAAAGTTGGTTGAAAAAAAGGACACCTTGCTTTTGCCAGAAGCAAGTGATTCATTAATTATGGATAAAAAATACGGTTATTTCTCATCGCTAGCTACGGGTGAAGAGAAAATAATTACTATAAATAATAAAGTTTCTAAAATCGAAATATCAAGCAAAGGTGCAGTTTTAAAATCCTGGACTCTGAAGGATTACAAAAATTGGTATGGTAGTCTGGCTCAATTTATAAATACAAAATCAGGCGATTTATATTTAAATTTTAGAACAAATCAAAATAATCTCATTGATACTCGTGATTTATATTTTTCTGTAAATGCTCCTACTAATAATTTTGATTTAAAAGAGAAAGATACAGTAGAATTTGAATTTGTTTTAAATGTGGATTCCAATTCACGCATAATTAAAAAAATGAAATTCTATGGTGATTCTTATACTTTCGATCAAGAAGTTATTGTCGAGAACATGGAGGAATATATACCTGCTCGAGGATACCAGATTGTATGGGGAGAAGGGTTACGCTTTCAAGAAAAAAATAGTGTCGACGAAGCCAATTCTTCACTTGCAATAATTTCGCTAAATGGGGATCCCGACGATTTCAAAGCCAAGGAAGAGGAAGTGACTTCTACAAGTTATACAGGTATAATTGATTATGCAGCAATAAAATCCAAATACTTTGCAGTTGCATTAATTCCGATGCCCAGCAAAAGTTTCGATGGGACTGTGGATATAGAAGGGTTTCAAAAGAAAATTGCTAATGGCGGATTAAATAAGATATATAGTATAGAATTTAGAGTTCCCTACGAAGGCGGCGTGCAAAGCCAGAAGATGAGAGTATTCCTAGGTCCATTGAATTATCAAATTGCAAAGGCAAATGAATTAGAAGGAATTATTGATTTAGGGTGGAGATTTGGAATTCGTCAGATTTCCGAATATTTTATGCTGCCATTATTCACTTTCGTTCATTCTATTATTCCGAATTATGGTGTATCGATTATAATATTTGCATTAATAATCAAAATATTATTATATCCTTTATCTATTTCTCAGATGAAGTCAGCGCAGAAGATGCAAATTATTGCCCCGCTGATGACGGAGATGCGCGAGAAATATAAAGATAATACTCAAAAGCAACAACAAGAGACAATGAAGTTATACTCCGAATATGGTATTAACCCAACAGGAGGATGCTTGCCATTGCTTTTGCAAATGCCTATTCTTTATGCTTTGTTTTCTGTTCTCAGAAATGCTGTAGAGTTGCGGCAGGCTCCATTTATTCTATGGATAACGGATCTATCAGCACCTGATTCAATCGTTAATTTTGGATTTTCATTTCTCGGAATGAACCAAATATCTGGTCTTGCAATTCTTATGGGGGCAACTTTATTTTTCCAACAGAGGATGACTATTACAGATCCTCGCCAAAAGTCAATGGTTTATTTAATGCCCATAATGATGACTCTGATGTTTAATTATTTGCCATCGGGACTTAATTTATATTATTTCACATTCAATGTCCTTTCTATTGGAATGCAATTATATATGAATAAATACTCAAAGAATAAGCTTACACTTGCAGATTTAAAGAGAATGCCCAAGAAAGAAGGTTGGATGCAGAAAAAAATGCGGGAAGCCCAAGAAATCGCAAATGCTCAAGGCAGAACATTACCAAATTCACAAAAAGTTGGCGCAACATCTTCAAATAACAAAGGCAATAATCCCAATAAAACAAATTATCCTCAAAGGTCTCCAAAAAAGAAATGAGATTATGAATAATCCTGAAATTAATAATGAGTTAATAGGGAAATTGCTCGATGGTTTAAATCCTGAGCAAAGAGCAGCTGTCGAAACTATTAATGGACCTGTGCAAGTAATTGCTGGCGCGGGTAGCGGAAAAACTCGAGTGCTTACAACCCGTGTGGCTTTTCTCATTGCGTCAGGAAAACAACCCGAAGAAATTCTTGCTTTGACATTTACTAATAAAGCTGCTCGCGAAATGAAAGGACGTATTGCCCAGTCTCTTGGAGGAAATATCTCTGAACGCATTTGGGCAGGCACTTTCCATTCAATTTTTGCAAGAATTCTTCGATATGAAGCCGAAAAAATTAATTATAAAAATAATTTTTCTATATATGATTCGGATGATCAGCTTGCTTTGATCCGCGGGATTGAGAAAGAAATAGGCATTTCAACAAGCGAATTTTCTCCAAATAATTTTCAAGGATTTATTTCGCGATTAAAAAATAATATAATTACTCCTGAAGAATTTTCGAGGTCTGCTCGCACAATTTTCGAAAAGCATGCACTTGAAGTTTATTCATTATACCAAATAAGACTTCGTGAAAATAATGCAATGGATTTTGACGATTTGCTTCTGAACACATTAACTCTATTTAATGAGAATAAAGATGTGCTTGCTAAATATCAAAAAAGATTCAAATACATCCACGTGGATGAATTCCAAGATACCAATCGTCCACAATATTTAATTGTCCAATTGCTTGCAAAATCTCAACAGAATCTGTTTGTAGTAGGTGATGATGCTCAAAGCATTTATCGATGGCGTGGGGCAGAGATTAAAAATATATTGGACTTTTCCAAAGAATATCCTTATGCAAAGATGATCCGACTTGAGCAGAATTACCGTTCAACTTCAACAATTTTGGATGCTGCTCATAGTGTTATAATGAATAATCGCAACCAAATTGAAAAGAAATTATGGACAAATAATAAAAAAGGAGAATTGATTAAAGTTATTACCGCCGAAGATGACAATGCCGAAGCTGATAGAGTGCGAGATACTATTTATGAATTAAAAATGAGCAATAATTACCATTATAATGATATAGCTGTTCTTTACCGCACAAATGCTCAATCTCTGCTTCTCGAACGTGCTTTGCGCTTTGCTAATATTCCATACCAAATCTATGGTGGCGTTTCTTTTTACCAAAGAAAAGAAATCAAGGATGCTATTGCTTATCTTCGCTTGCTAATCAATTCAAATGATTCAATTTCTCTATTACGAGTTATCAATGAACCTCCAAGAGGAATTGGAAAAGTATCAATTAATCATTTAATCGAATATTCAAACGAAAAGCATATTTCTCTTTTTGAATCGTGCTTGCTTCAAGATGAAGATCCAAATTTAGTAAAAAGACCAAAACTTGCCGCCAAACAATTTGCGACTCTTGTTCATTCATATCAAGAGTTATTAGTTGATAATTCGCTCGAGTCAATTATTCCCGCATATCTGAATGAAACGGGTTTATTGCAAATGTATCAAGAAATTGACACTCCCGAAGCAAGAGATAGATTGAATAATATCGAGAACTTAATTACTGATATAATCAGATTCGCACGAGAGAATCCCACGCTATCGCTGGGCGATTATTTACAGCAAATCTCCCTTCTGACTGATTTTGATACAAGCGATCTTTCGGATAATCGTGTCACACTAATGACGCTCCACACTGCAAAGGGTTTGGAATTCCCAATTGTAATAATCACAGGACTTGAAAACGGTTTATTCCCAATCGCCAAAGCCGAAAATTCCCCCGAAGAATTGGAAGAAGAGCGACGACTTTTCTATGTGGGACTGACTCGTGCAAAAGAAAGAGTTTTCTTATCCTATGCTAAGCGTAGATCTCGCTTCGGAGAATATCAATCGTGTATGCCTTCGAACTTTTTGCTTGAAATTGGCAAAGAATACCTCAATTGGAAAGATATTTACAATAATATTCATTCAAAAGTTCAATCACATAAAGATACTTTGCCCCGCACACATCAGCATTATTTTGATGATGAGCAGAAACAAAATTACTATTCTCAGATTCCTGAAGATAATTCATTTCACATTGGCGAAAGAGTATCGCATTCTCATTTTGGCGAAGGAAAAATTATCGCGATATTTGGTTCGGGAGAATCCACAAAGCTCACTATTGACTTCCCATCAGTGGGACGCAAGCAATTAATGGCACAATTTGCAAAATTGGAAAAATTGAACTAACGCATTATCTTTCCTCAATACATATTTTTTCCTATGTTGTAGGGACAGGTTTCAACCTGTCCTTACGAAATTCATAATTTAACCACCGAAGTGGACGGGGACCTCTGTGCTAATGAGACATAATCCTTTTTTTTAATATTTGCGTTTTATAAGCATTTGTATCCTGCTGTTTTTTAATTGAGAGAAAATAAAAATATTTATTCGCTAATTCAATAATTTGTTGTATTTTAGTCATTTTAAAAATATTGCTTGGGAATTTTTATTTTTGAAAATAAACTATTTTAAAAACTTATAATGGAAGACTTATGAAAAAGTTAACTTTTCTTTTTATCGTATTAGCAAGCTCAATGCTTTGCTATGCACAAAATCCACAATGGGCAGTGTATGACACTAATAATTCAGGTTTGTCCAATAACGTTGTCATTTCGATAGCCATAGACGGAGGCGGAACAAAGTGGATTTGCACTTATGAGGGTGGTTTGGCAAAGTTTGATGGAACAAATTGGACAGTATATGACACTTCAAATTCAGGTTTGCCCTATAACTGTGTTACTTCAATAGCCATAGACGGAAGTGGCAATAAATGGATTGCGACTGCTGGTGGTTTAGCAAAGTTTGACGGAACAAATTGGACAGTATATTACACTACAAATTCAGATTTGCCCAATAACATTATCAATTCAATAGCCATAGACGGAAGTGACAATAAGTGGATTGGGACGGCTAGTGGTCTAGCAAAATTTGACGGAACAAACTGGACAGTATATAACACTGATAATTCAGGTTTGCCCGGTAACGATGTCTATTCAATAGCCATGGACGGAAATGGCACAAAGTGGATTGGGACTCGTTACGGTGGTTTAGCAAAATTTGACGGAACAAATTGGACAGTATATAACACTACTAATTCAGGTTTGCCCAATAACATTATCAATTCAATAGCCATAGACAGAAACGACACAAAATGGATTGCGACTTGGGGTGGTGGTATGGCAAAATTTAATGGAACAAATTGGACAGTATATAACACTACAAATTCAGATTTGCCCAATAACAATATCTATTCAATAGCCATTGACGGAAGTGGCAATAAATGGATTGGGACTTGGGGTGGTGGTATTGCAAAATTCGATGGAACAAATTGGACAGTATATAACATGTCAAATTCAGGTTTGGCCAATAACTATGTCTGGTCAATAACCATAGACGAAAGCGGCACAAAATGGATTGGGACTTCTGGTGGTTTAGCTGCTTTCAATGAAAATGGAATTCCTTC
>DIEP01000071.1 GCA_002418685.1 Ignavibacteria bacterium UBA5771 | reverse complement strand
ACCCGTTATAACTATATGTAGATGCGTAAACAATATCAGGTTCTGTTGGGTTAAATTCCATATCAATGAATGCACCTTCGCTTGATTTTAAAGCCCAAGTGATACCCCCGTCAGTAGATTTATATATTCCACTATTAGTTGCAATCAGCACAATATTTTCATTATCGGGATGCACCAAAATACGTGTGATTAATTTTGAGTCGAAAAGATTCCTTGAGAATCCCGTATTTACCCAAGTCGCTCCTGCATCTGTCGTTTTAATAAGCCCTATCGAATAAAAATCTTTACCACCTGAACCAATAGACCCATCGGCATCCCCTGTTGCCACATAGACAATATTAGTATTAGTTTGTGCTATAGCAATATCAGAAACACCGAGAGAAAGGAAATTAGTAAATGGAAAATTTTGCCATGTATTGCCATTATTGATTGAACGCCATACTCCTCCCGAAGCAGCACCAATCCATAATTCATTTTCATTATTAGGATTAATTCGCACAACATTTATTCTGCCCATTCCTTGCTCTCGCACATCCGAAGCTTTTGGAGTATTGATCGGACCTAATAGCTCCCATTGATTACCTTGCAATTTATTCTGATTGATCTTTTTTGAATATTTAACATAATCTTCAAAGATTTTATAACCATTTGGAAATTCGCCTGTTGGATATACTCTTTGCTGCCAGAAATATTCCCATCGCTTGAATTGTTTCCATCCTCGACGTTCACTTGCATTTTGCACTTCGAATTGGGCGAGCCGAGATTGTTGTATTTCGTAGAAATTGGGATTAGGTTTAGATAAAATTGCTTGAGTAGTATCCTCCGCCTGTAAGGAATTAATACTTAACAAAAATCCTATAAAAACAGATATTAATAATATTTTTCTCATTTTTTCCTCAAATCAAGAAATTAATTGCATAATTATGTAGACAATTTAAATAAAAAATTCTTACATTTTTATTTAAATAATCCAATAAATAATGCAAAATTAAGAATAAGTTATATAAATGAATATTGTTATTTCAATTTACTCATAACCCATGAATGAATTCTTATGCTATAAGTAGATGGTAGCAAGGACGAAACCGCCTGCCCACCAAGCGTCAATGAACTAAAAATAATTGATCCCGTAGAGACACATTATTCCGTATCTCTACAAGGATCAATCGAATATAAGGGATATTGAATTCATTTTCTTATTTCAATATTCCTTACTATCTATTTATAATCAATTTGAAAGTCTGTGTGCCTTGCGGTGAGCGTATAACTAATAGGTATGAACCATTTAGTAAATACTTGCCGAAGGTATCAGTTCCATCCCAATTCAATACGATGCGATTTCCTGAAATAGTTAATTTTGATAAATCGAAAGATTTTACACAATTACCAAGCACATCATAGACTTGAATTACGTATTGATTAATATTTTTATTCGCTAAATCGATTGTGATTGCCACGTTATTCTGGAATGGATTTGGACTTGCTTGAATTGATATATTTGAATTAGATCCTAAAATTTCAACTGAAGTGTTACCACCACCACCACTACCATTAGCAGCAGCTATGGAATCATTTTCTTGTTGCTTTATCATCCAAGGCTCGAGAGCAAGAAATGCTGTATAACGAGAAAGAATTCTATTATCCATACTTGTTTTAATGATTTCATTTATAATTTCATTAACTTCACCCTTGCTTTCAAGTGATAAAATATAATTCAGTGTCCACATCTTTTTAGTCCCAAAAGTGTTGATATCGCTATTTGGTAGTGCAATACTTTTATTAAAAAGTTCCCCACCAAAGACACCAGAAGCATTGATATTTAAAGGCAATTTGCCAATATATTTCCCAAATTGAATAATTGGCTTACCCTGTATAATTGCGTCATCAATATTAGTTGAAGAATATTGAGAATATGTTAATCCATCAGTTGCAGAAACAAACATACTGAAAGCAAAAAATACTCCATCAGATTGATTAAATACAGCATTAGTCAAATTGAAAATATTATTTGATGCCTTTGTTAAATTAATATAAAAACCATTTGACATTTTTGCAAGTGTCGAAAAGAAGTAATCATTACCCATATAATTCTCGCCATTTGGACCTTTAGTAGTCGGAACATCCTTATTAGCATAATCTCCAATGTAAAAATTAATTGTCCTTTTCATTCGAGTGTCTAAATCTGCAATCATCTGATTTGCTTGGCTTACGTTACGTTCATTATAACTAGATGAAAATAGGATAATTGAAGCTTTGGGGTCATCACCAATAAAGTTAATACCTTCATTGAGCAACAGCGGGAGCAAACTATACTGAGCAATTTTCTTTACGGATTCTGATGCAAAAGCTGCGTCAATATTACCTGATGATGCGCTAATCCATCCTTTTTGAACAGGTGTGAAATCAAATGAAGAAACAATTATATTAAATGAATCGGTAGCTTTCATTGTAGCTTTCATTGTAGCTTGAATAGAAGAGAAAAGATCATTGATTGAAACATTAGTGCTAAGCTTATTATAATCAATCAAGACAAGCAATTTTTTAGCTTTATTAATGAATGCACGAGGATTATAAGCAAATTGATAGTATCCTTCTGTCGCTGATGTCGGGAAAATTTTATAATATAGACCGTCTCGAAGAGGTGAATCATACGTTAAATTCAATTGCCCTTTTACATTTGCCGATGGGATAGTATAAGAAAGGACATTTCCATAGTCGGGATGATTGATGTTAGTAAATGCAACATCACTTATCCCTTGAATGTTAGGATTTTTCCAATCAGAATCTTCATAGAGATTTACTTCAAGGTTCGGAATTCGTTTAGAGAGTGTCATGATATTAATTGGTAAAGCAGCAATTGCATTTACATTTGAAAAATCGACGGGTTGCAACCAAGTTATTCTTATGCGGCGAGGCATATTCTTTTTCAATGGATACACACGCAATTCGTAGGCTGTTGCAGAATTTTTATAAATAACCAATGGGTCACGCCTTCTGCTAACTATTCCCTCATAGATCTTCCATGCAGACCATCGATCTATTAGTTTGGCTGTTACTAGAGTATCACCAACCCATAGTTTAGCATCTGTGAGAGAAGCTGCTTGATTCAATGAAAATAATAATTGCACTTCATATTGTGCGGAGCTATCTTTTAATTCTCGTCCTGAGAAAACCAAATAAAGTCCATATTCGCAATAAGCTCCTTGCGGTCTGATTGTCAGTTTGGCTGTGTCTATGATGCCTTTATCATAGCTCCATGTGTTTTGTGGGTCCTGAAATTGTAAGTAATCCCCAGCGAATCCCAGCGAATTAAAAGCAAAGAACAGGGCACAGATTACGAAAAAGTTAGTACGAGATTTCATATTCTACTCCTTTTAAAAAATTTGTGATGATAATAACTCTAAGACAATTCAAAAGTAAAAAAGTTACACTTTTTGACCAAAATAACTAAAATAAATATTAAAATTATTATTTTAGCTACTTTTTTAGGAGGTCAGCAAGAGGATTATCTCGTAAATACCAACCAAATAAAAAATATTCAAAGATTATTACGCATAATTCAATATTTCTCCCCTCATTTTAAGGGAGGAACACCCCCCGACCCCCTCTTACGAAGAGGGGGAGCTGAAGAAAAGAGAAAATGTTGAAATGAATGAAATACTTTTTTAAGAAAAATAAAATTATTATTATTTTTAATATTTTTCACAAAAAGTGTATAACAAAATCGATTTTGAATTGTCATATAATAAAGTAAGAATGCAAAAATTGAAAAAGTTATTTTAATTAGAATTCAATTTTTTGATATTAATTTTGATAAATTTAAATAGAGGATTTATGAAAAAGTTAAGTATACTTTTAATCGTATTAGCAAGTTCAATAATTTGCAATGCTGAAAACCCGCAATGGAAAATATACCAACAAACAAATTCAGGCATACCCAATGGCTCGGTGACATCAATTGCCATCGACGAAAATGGAACAAAGTGGATTGGGACTGAATCTGGTGGTTTGGCAAAATTTGATGGAACAAATTGGACAGTATATAATACTAAAAATTCAGGTTTGCCTGACAACTTGATCAGGTCAATAGCCATAGATGGAAGTGGCAATAAATGGATTGGGACTCAATCTAGTGGGTTGGCAAAATTTGATGGAACAAACTGGAAAGTATATAATTCTTTAAATTCAGGCTTGCCCGAGAACAAAGTCCGGGTAATAGCCATAGACGGAAGCGGCACAAAGTGGATTGGGATTTATGGTGATGGTTTAGCAAAATTTGACGGAAAAAACTGGACAGTATATAATTCTAAAAATTCAGGCTTGCCCGAGAACTGGATCAATTCAATAGCCATAGACGGAAGCGGCACAAAATGGATTGGGACTTATAGTGGTGGTTTAACAAAATTTGATGGAACAAATTGGACAGTATATGACACTACAAATTCAGGTTTGCCCGATAACTTTGTCTTGTCAATAGCCATAGACGGAAGCGGCACAATGTGGATTGGAACTTGGAGTGGTGGTTTAGCAAAATTTGATGGAACAAATTGGACAGTATATAATTCTTCAAATTCAGGTTTGCGCGAGAACATTATTTTTTCAATAGCCATAGACGGAAGTGGAACAAAGTGGATTGGGACTCCCGGTGGTTTAACAAAATTTGATGGAACAAATTGGACAACTTATAATACTACAAATTCAGGCTTGCCCGAGAATAAAGTCCGGGTAATAGCCATAGACGGAAGCGGCACAAAGTGGATTGGGACTCATGGTGGTGATTTGATATCCTTTGATGGAACAAATTGGAAATCATATAACCCTATAAAGACAGGCTTACCTGATAATGTAATAAGAGCGATAGCTATTGATGAAAAGGGTACTAAATGGATTGGGACTTATAATAAGGGATTGTCAAAATTTGACAATGTAAACTGGGAACCATACAACACCTCTACAGATTGGGGTTTTCCTGACAACTGTTTAACTTCAATATCTATCGATAGCACTGGCACAAAGTGGATTGGAACCCAATATGGCGGTTTAGCTAAATATGATGGGACGAAGTGGACAATATATGATACTTCAAATTCAGATTTGCCTGATAATTATATCCGTGCAATTGCTACAGATAGAGATGGAACAAAGTGGATTGGGACTCAATTCGGTGGTTTAGCAAAATTTAATGGGGCGAACTGGACAATATACAACCGTTCAAATTCAGGTTTGCCTTTTTACGGCGTTAATTCAATAGCAATAGATGGGGATGGAACGAAATGGATTGGAACGGGCAACGGTTTAGCGGAATTTGACGGAACGAACTGGAAAGTACATAATACTTCAAATTCGAGTTTACCTAATAATTGGATCTATTCAATAGCAATTGATAAAAATGGTTCAAAATGGATTGGGACTATTAAAGGTTTGGCAAAATATGATGGCACAAGTTGGACAATTTACAATACTTCCAATTCAGGGCTACCGAGAAATGGTGTAATATCGATTGCCATTGATACAAGCGGGACAAAGTGGATTGGAACTGATGGTGGAATGGTGAAATATGATGGAGCAAATTGGACAGTATTCGATACATCGAATTCAGAATTGCCTGATAACACAGTCTATACTATTGCAATCGAAGTAAATAATACAAAGTGGATTGGGACAAATGAAGGTATGGCTGCTTATAATGAGGATGGGATTCCTTCTTCAGTCAATGAAGATATTTTGCCCGAATATAATATATCGATTTTTCCAAATCCTGCAAATGATTATTTGAAAATTGAACAAAGCGAAGCAAATATTTCTCTTGTTGAAATCATTAATTTGCAGGGGCAAATAGTTAAGAGTCAAAGAATATTGGGAAATCAAAGCACATTAGATCTAACAAATTTATCAACGGGAGTTTATATATTAAAGATATATACAGACAGCGGATTTATAATCAAGAAACTGATAAAACAATAAGCCAAATTTAAATAAAAAAACTTCCGAAGGTTTGGAACTTGCGGAAGTTTTAGAATTTGATTAATATTAATGAAATCTGTTTTTTAGATAACCAATTAATTCTTTACAAATTTTGTCAGATATATTGAATCGGCTGAAATAATGCGTATGAAATATACTCCTTTTGGAAGAGAACTTGTGTTTATTTGGTATATTTCATCTTGTGAAAAATGATCAAAACTCATTTCAAGAACTTTGTCGCCCAATAAATTACTAACATAGAAAATTGATTTTGAATCAACAGAACGATTAATCATAAAATAGAGAATATCCTTAACAGGATTTGGATTGATATTTATTCCATCTGTTATAATTTGTTCTCTTACGCTTCCTTCTGTCGTGGTAGTGAACTTAAATGTCTTAGACCAGTCCCCAATTCCTGCTTCATGCCAAGCTTGAACCTTCCAATAATATTTTGTGGATGGTTGCAAAATTTGTGGTGGCACTTGGTATTCATTAGTGTCAGTGTTTTTGGTTAAAACAGAACTCGCTGAACTAAAGGATTCATCTGTTGCAATTTTCAATGTATAATGTTCTGCATAAGGCACATTATCCCATTTTAAGACAGGTGTCAAAGAAATATCAGTAGCATTATCAATGGGTGAAATCAAGTTGGGTTTATCAGGAATTGGATCAGGATCTTTTGTCTTAAATTTCCAAATTTCAGAAAAAGCGCTCTTTTGTCCATTAATAAATGCAGCTATATGCCAATAATATTGTGTGCCGTATTCAAGCTCACCTGCTTTAATTGTATAACTTGAATCTGTGATTTGCATTTCATCTATCGAGCTAAAACCCGCGAAAGAAGCACTTTTCGATACTTGTAAGTGGTAGCGTTCGGCACCTGGTTGGGCAAACCAAGCAAGAGTTGATTCGAGAGGTAAATCAATTGAATTATCGGGAGGTGAAGCAAGTTTAGGTGCACCGGGAAGAGGAGCTGCTGTTGTGAAGGAAAAAGTTTCGCTCCATTCGCTAGATCCATTGTCATTCATTGCTTTAACATGCCAATAATACTTTGTTGTTGTCTCTAAATTTTTTACAACAATACCATTAATTGTTGTGATTGTATCCTTCACAATGTTTGTAAAATTAATATCCATTGCTAATTGGAATTGAAATTTATATGTGAAAGAAGGAAGTGACCATGAAAAATTTGTGCTTGTGCTTGTGTTCGTTGCATCATTAGAAGGAAATGAAAGCATAGGTGTTTCGGGTTTTATTCCATAAATATTCTGTGTCAACTTAAACCAATAAGAATAATTCCGATTTTGACCATTAACAACAACATTCTTGATTTCCACATTATATTTCACTTCATTTTGCAATCCAGGTGCTTTCCAGCGAAAATTGTTTTGAACAGCACCCCAACCTTCATCATCCCAAACATAACTATTTGTTGATATAATATTTCCTTGATCATCGGTCATTTCAACTGTAGTATTATCATATTGGATATTTGTATTAGCAAAATTATTGCTCATATCATAATAAGGTGAAAAAGATAAATACCAAGATTTATCAACTAAATCAGGTGGATAATTTAAATAAGGATATGCAACAAATTCAACGGGATGATCGCCGATATTACCATTTACATTATCCATATATTTCAAAGCTGCTGCCATTGTCCATCCTGCTGGTCCTTGACCTTCAACCCTACCGAAAGATATTGCTGTCACAAAAGGATTAATGATCGCACGTCTATGACCACATCGATCCTGAGCATTTTGAGAATGATTGTCAATCATCCAACCTACAATTGACACCTTTGAATCTATTTGAGATCCTTGCCCCATTCCCCACTGTAAATGTAAATTCGAATTTAGCGAACCATTGTACCCTTCTTGAGAATAGCAGGCTGAAGTAGGTGGTGGAGTATGTGATAATGTTCCATTTGCAGCTTGTATAAGGGCTGCTTTCTGTGCAGCATTATCTCCACTATAATCATAAACTACAGGTTTCAAATCATGCAAATATCGAATAAAATTGACATAGTTAAGCACATATTGTTTTTCAGCACTTGTCAATGCACCTTCACTGCAACTTGGCACATCAGGAACTGATGAATAAATATCTTGCCACCCAAAAATATAATCATTAGATTTCTCTTTGTAGGGTATTTGTGCAGAAGCAATGATGCTCCCTGCTATAAAAATAACTAAAAAAACTACTTTTTTCATCTTACTTACTCTTTTAAAATTTCTATTAAAACAATTAACTGCAAATTAACAATTATTTAGAAAATATTGCCATCTGCAAGTGATTCTGGAAAATTATTTCATTGTAATAATAATATTTTC
>DIEP01000091.1 GCA_002418685.1 Ignavibacteria bacterium UBA5771 | reverse complement strand
CTTAAAGGAAAGTCAATCTTCACTGAAAGAAAAATATCAATAAGAAAGAAAAACGGTGAAATTATCTCTACTACAATTACAATCGTTCCTGCAAACCCCGAATTCGATAATGATGCATATATTGTTTTTATCAATCCCGAGGAAGAAGAGAAAAAAGTGAAATCGGGGGAAACTTCTATAAATACAGAAATTGAAGCAAGCAATTTAAAAAACCTAATCCTGGATAATCTTAGCTATGAATTACGGACGCCACTGAATGGAATTATTGGTGCTGCCCAATACTTGAAAACTTATGTTCTATCAAAGGATGACCGTAAATTTGCTGAACTTATTAGTGAATCATCGACCAAATTGCTTAGAACACTAACTTCGATCATTGATCTTTCCGAACTTGAAGCAGGCACTAAGACAATCTTCCCAACTTCTATTGACCTTGTGGAATTGCTCAATGCTCTCATAGCAAGTTTCGCTCAAGATGCTGATTTTAAAGCTCTCTACTTATCATTAGATACAAATTTAACAGAAGCAACAGTTTTCCATGACCCATTAGTAATCACCAATATTCTGAAACCATTAATTGATAATGCAATTAAGTTTACAAAATATGGGGAAGTCACACTTTCACTTTCTAAATGTTCCAATATTAATCAAAAATTTAAATATATAATAAAAGTTAAAGACACAGGAATTGGAATTGAAGATCAGCAATTTAATTCAATTTTCGAAGCTTTTAGAAAACCTCAAGTAAATGCAAATCGAAAATGGACAGGCATCGGTGTTGGACTTGCTATTGTGAAAAAATATGCTGATTTAGGGCAAATTGATATTGATTTCACATCGCAAGTAGGTTTCGGAACAGTATTTTCAATCTATATTCCTGATTTTAAAGAGGATTAAAAATTAATGAATGTTCTTATTATCGGTGCGTCTTCAAGTGGAAAAGCCGCTGCGATTTTATCAAAAAAACTCGGGAATTCCACTTTTGTCAGCGAAATACAGACTGCTGATAAATTTATTGACACAATTAAAGAATTCGACAAATACGGCATAGAGTATGAAACCGAGAAGAACTCTTTAGAAAATCTGAAATATTGCGATTTAGTCATTACTTCGCCGGGCGTTCCACGAGAAGCTCCAATTTTACTCGAAGCAGGCAATATGGGTATTCCCATTATTTCGGAAATTGAATTTGCTTATCAGCACTGCAATAATCCCATAATTGCAATTACAGGCACAAATGGTAAAACAACTACTACTGCACTAATCGAGCATATCCTACTGAATGCGGGCGTGCCTGCAATTGCAGCAGGCAATATTGGCAAGCCTTTTTCAGAAATAATTGGAGAAATTAGCCCAGAAACGGTTGTAGTCCTTGAAATCAGCAGCTATCAACTCGATAGAATTCAAAAATTCCACCCACAAATTGCCATTATTACTAATATTACTCCCGACCATTTGCACTACCATAAAACTATGGAAGATTATATTGCTGCGAAATGGAAAATTGCATCTAATCAAATTCCCGAAGATTTATTAATTTTGAACTTTGAAGATAGTTATCTTTGCAAGGGGAATCCGAATGTAAAATCTCGCATTGAATATTTTTCAATTGGAGATAGCAATTGCAAGGCTTTCGTTCGGAATGGAAAGATAATTATCCAGCAGCAAAAAGAAGAGGAATTAATGGAAATATCTGAACTTGCCATTCCTGGCGTTCATAATGTTTACAATTCATTAGCGGCTATTATTGCAGCTAATGCTATCGGGATTTCAAATACCTTAATCAGAGCTGGTTTGATGACATTCCAGGGAGTGAATCATCGGCTCGAATTTGTAAGGGATATTAATGGTATTCAATTTATCAATGATTCCAAAGCAACAAATGTAAATTCAACAATTTACGCTCTTGATACTTTCGATAAGCCAATCGTATGGATTGCAGGCGGTCGCGGCGATAATAATGATTATTCGCAATTGGATAGTTTAGTATTATCAAAAGTGAAAAAAATCGTGTGCATTGGCGAGGAAGCCGAAGCAATTTCCAAGCATTTCTGCACAATGAAGCCGACAATCATCTGCGAAACTATGCCCGAAGCAATTTGGGAAGCATATAATTCTGCAGAATCGGGAGATGTTGTATTGTTTTCGCCTGCATGCAAATCATTCGATATGTTTATGAATTTCGAGCATCGAGGCGATGTGTTTAAAGAAATTGTAAATAAATTGACATAAATTGAAAACAAAACGCGGGCATATTGACTGGCTTGTGTTTCTGCCAGTTGTGGCACTGATGCTTTTCAGCATTGCATTTGTTTATAGTGCAGGAAGTTATTTCTCGTTTGTTAACAATTCCAATCCCAATAAACTTCTGATGCTCCACACGGCAAAAGTATTCTTTGCAATTCTAATTATGATTCTTGTCTCGCAAATCGATTATCATCTTTGGAGCAAAATATCCTTATACATTCTCATAATTGCCATAATTTCCTTGGTGGTTGTTCTTTTTGTTGGTGGTGAAGTGAAAGGTGCAAAACGGTGGATAGATTTAGGATTTTTAAGTTTTCAACCGTCAGAGCTTGCTAAATTTGCAATTATTATCCATTTCGGCACATTAATAAATCGCAAAAAAGAAGGAATTGAAGATTTCAAACTTGGGTATCTTCCACTTTTGCTTTGGTTAATATTAATATGCTTGCTAATCGCTTTCCAACCCAATTTATCAATGATCCTTGTGATATTCCTTACAGGAATGATAATTCTATTCCTTGGAAACGCAAATTTGTTGCACATCTTGGCTACATTATTTGTTGGGTTTATCGGCGCAGGCATTTATGCAATATCGGCACCCTATCGATTAAACCGCATATTATTCTATCTTGGATTGCTTGAAGGTTCCGAACAAGAGAGACTCTCTTATCAGGTATCTAATTCATTGATAGCATTGGGGAGTGGTGGCACAATTGGTTTGGGACCGGGTGGCAGCCATCAAAATTTATTATTAAGCGAACCATACACGGACTTCCTATTTTCGATCATTGGGGAGGAATATGGATTTATTGGATTGTTATTGATAACGGCTATATTTGTATTTATTTTATGGCGAGGAGTGCGGATTGCAAAGCATTCAAAAGATTTGCTCGGTTATCTATATGCAGGCGGAGTTGTGTTTTCCATTTTTCTCGTTTTTGCAATAAATTCACTTGTTAATAGCGGACTTTTGCCAACAACAGGTGTTCCACTGCCATTTATGAGCTATGGTGGCACTTCAATATTTTTCAATGCAATTTTGATCGGTATCTTATTGAATATTTCCACTCATAAAACAACGGATAATGTTTAGGACAGAGATTTCAGTTTACCTTGTCTTTCCCAAATTTATTTTAATTTATCAATAATATTTGTATTTTTGATTTTTTATATTTCTTTAATTACAATTTTATGAAAGCATCACTTTCGTTTTTCATTTTGAGTATTATGATTTCGACCACTTTATTTGCAGAACCAATTCCTTATAAAATATTTGAAAAGGATGGTTCGAAAGCAAATTTCGATGATATTCTTGACAAATCAATGTCCTGCGATGTTATTTTATTCGGTGAATTGCATAATAATTCCCTCGGGCATTGGCTGGAACTTCAACTTGCCAAAGAACTTGCTAAATATGATACTAATCTTGTGCTTGGCGCCGAGATGTTCGAAACTGATTCGCAAATTTTATTGGATGAGTATTTTGCGGGAACTTATCCCGCTAAAAATTTTGAAGAGGAATCTAAATTATGGAAGAATTATTCCACTGATTATAAACCTATAGTCGAGTTTGCTAAAACAAAAGGACTGCGATTTATCGGGACAAATGTTCCGCGACGCTATGCTGCATTTACTTCTCGAAACGGTTTGATAGAATTATCCAAATTAAGCGATGATGCTAAAAAATATCTTGCACCTCTTCCCATTGCTTATGACTCCACTTTACCAGGATATAAAAATATGGGAGCAATGGCAATGCACTCAAAAGATGTGAAATATATTGCTGAAGCACAAGCTCTGAAAGATGCAACAATGGCGCATTCAATAATTTTAAATATGAGGAACGGAGGGCATTTCCTTCATTTCAATGGGTCGTATCATTCTGATAATTTTGAAGGAATCAATTGGTATCTGAAATTATATAAGCCCGGAATTAAAATTATCACAATTAGCATCATTGAATCAGATAATGTCAAAAAATTGCCTGATGATGAAAAAAATACAGCAGATTTTATTATTTGCATTCCATCTGATATGACAAAAACTTATTAAAAATTTGATATTTTTTTGTAAACTCTCTATAATCTCACATTATTTTATTAAATTGTATTTATTTATTTTAAGGAGAAAAAATGAGAAAAGAAGAATATACTATCAAGAGCGAAATATTGGAAAGGAAGATGAGGGTTGTAGTTTACGGGCATTCAGGGGTTAATTTTCTTTTCTTTCCAATAACTGAAGATGACCCTTATGAATATGAAAAAATTAAATTAATAGAATCGCTGGAACCATTGATAAATAAAGGAAGAATAAAAATATTTTCGACTGAAACAAATAATCTAAGCAGTTGGTTGGATCAAAGCAAGTCTCCAAAAGAGCGAAGCGACCAGCATTATTTATTTAATTCATATTTAACAAATGAACTTGTGAAATTCATATATAGCGATAACGGCTCAGCAGTTCCGATTATTACAGTAGGGGAAGGGATAGGCGCTTTTCATTCGGTAAATTCTTATTTAAGAAGACCCGATATGTTTTCGGGAACTGTTGGAGTAAATGGTTTTTATGATATTCAATGGCTTTCGGGAACATATTATGACGAGAATTGCTATTTTAATTCGCCACTGCATTATTTACCGAATTTAACTGATGATTATTGGCTTTCATTCCTGCAATCGCAAAAGCACATCACTCTTGGTGCACAAGAAGGCAATTGGGATATGGTCAATCAAGCAAATAGATTAGCGGAAATATTAACCTATAAGAATATCCCATTTGAAATTAAGATCATCGATTGCTCTGATTGCCCCAATGAGGATATTAATAAGGTAATGCTTGAAAAAATACTGCTTGTTAGATATTAGAAAAACGTTGAAATTTATTCAATCTTGCATCCTCGCAATGACTTGGTAAATGAGAAATATCACCCAATTTGGGCTAATGAGACACAATCCCATTTTTTAATATTTGCATTTTATAAACATTTGAATCCTGCTAATTCTTTTTTTAATTGAGAGAAAACAAAAATATTTATTTGCCAATTCAATAATTTGTTGTATTTTAGTTACTTTAAAAATATTGCTTTGCAAATTTTATTTTTTATTGAAATAAATAATATTAAAAACTAATAATAGAGGATTTATGAAAAAGTTTACTATTCTTTTTATCGTATTAGCAAGTTCAATGCTTTGCTATGCAGAAAATCCGCAGTGGTTGAATTTTACAAATGGCGATCATATTACTGCAATTGTTGAAGAAGGCAATACTATGTGGGTTGGGACAGGCGGTGGTTTAGTGAGTATTGACAAAACCACAGGAGATCCAACATTTTATAACAGCTCAAATTTAGGTTTGCCCGATAACTATGTTGCTTCAATAGCCATAGACGGAAGTGGCAATAAATGGATTGGGACTAGTAGTGGTTTAGCAAAACTCGATGGAACAAATTGGACAATATATAACACTACAAATTCAGGTTTACCCAATAACAGAGTCTATTCAATAGCCATAGACGGAGGCGGCACAAAGTGGATTGGGACTTTGTCTGGTTTGGCAAAGTTTGACGGAACAAATTGGACAGTATATAATACTTCAAATTCAGGTTTGCCCGATAACACTATCAGCTCAATAGCCATAGACGGAAGCGGCACAAAGTGGATTGGAGCTGATGGTTTGGCAAAATTTGACGGAACAAATTGGACAGTATATAA
>DIEP01000077.1 GCA_002418685.1 Ignavibacteria bacterium UBA5771 | reverse complement strand
GTAAGATCACGTTCTCTAATCACTTCGCTTAATCTTAACATAACGGCGTTAGAATCAGGGTCATTTCTGCTTGCAACAATTATATTTCCAAATGGATTTAGTGAATAATTCGCAATTGTTTCGGCTGACGTTCTTTCTACGTAATCATTAAAATAAATTATAATTAAAGTAGGAGATAATACTTTAAGAGAAGTGAGGTAGAGTTCATCGGGTTTCGGTTGTTCGATAATTTCAAAATCGAGTGAATCGGGGATTGTGTGCGACCCATAATAATCTCTGAAACTTGCAATATTCAATTGATAATTACCCGAAGCAAGGGGATTATCCAAAGTTAATATGAGGGATGTATCGCTTGCCAATTGCAATGAATTAGGAATAATGCTCATTTCTGTATCTTTATTGATGATTTTGCAGATTGCGTTATCGACGTGATAATTTCTCAACTTTCCATTAAATTTAACAATTAGTGACCGATTTGATAATACTTCTACATCTACGGGTTTGAATCGATCATGCGTAAATATTTCGAGCAATTTTGAAAAATCGCTTTCAATAATTTTCTTTGAAGAATCGATTGCAGTCATTAGAAAATAATAATAAGTCCCCGCCGAAAGATTTGATATAATGATTGAATCAAGGTTGGTAGTTGCTTTCAATGTTATAAAAGATGATCCATCAGGCTGAATTTCTACTTGATAAATTTTATAAATTTGCGCATTGGGAACTTTTTCAAATTTTATTCTAATAGTATTTTCATCTATTGAAGAAGCATCGGAAATTATTGGTTTTGAGGGTTTGCTTAAATAATCTTCTAATTCAAAAAAACGAGTGGAATCGACAGTTGCAATCCCAATATCTGCAATTCCATTTTTATCAAAATCATAAATTATAGCTGAATTTGAAAAAGCATATTTGTAAATCCAAATCGGAGTGAATTCAGAACTATTTTTATTCCATTTCATTACCATAAAATTAGGGAAAGTTGAAATGCAAAGTTCATCACCCGTGTCGTTATCAAGATTGCCAACTGTTGTTCCATTGCGGAAGGAAATACCAATTTCTTTATGAAATCCCGAACGGACACCTGTAAAGTTTTCTTCCCATGCAGTTGTGTATGTGTTTATATCATTAGCTTTAATTAATCGAAAAGTCCAAATTGGTTCAGTAGAATTAGCTTTCTCACCAAATAACTGGTTGGTATTGATTGTTCCAATAATTATAGACGGAGTGCCATCACCATCTAAATCTATTGAAGTTATATATGGGCTGGTTCCTTGATTAATGTATATCGAAGAATCGAGATATTCTAATTGAAAATCTTGATTATTATATTGATAAATAGCAAATCTTCCATATATATCGGGAATAAATATTTCAATTTTGCCATCTTTATCAAAATCGCCCACAACGGAACTCATTGAGATTGTAAACTTTTCAGATAATTTTGGTTTGGGAATGGATTTTTCATATTGATAGGTTCCATTGGTGAATCTATAAATAACAAAATTCGTATCATTATAGGCAATCATTTCATCTTTTCCATCGTTGTCAATATCAAATAAATTATCTCCCCAGAGAGTTTGTCCCACGTTGCTTTGGAAAATTGCTTTAGAGTATGGATTGCCGCCGTTATTTGGAGAAGTTGTCAAAATAGAATGCCCATACATTATAGATAAAAGTGCAGGAGCATTATCAATAGGGGATTTGCCAATCTTAACAGGAATCCAACCATCAAGGGAGGAATCTTTTAAAATAAAATGATTTTCCTTAAAGTTATAAATTTCTGTTTTGCCTATATCAAAATCAGATAAGTCATTTATTATGACAGTTGGAATGTCCGATTGATAAAAATCATTCACAGAATTGAATAAATATCCCCGCTTTAGTGAATATGGCTTTGTAATGTAATTATATTCAGAAAAACTTGCTGCCACAAAATTAAAATTGAATATGGCATTTGCAGTATCAGAATTCCCAATTGATGAATATGCTGTTCCGATATAATCTCCACTTGCAAATAAATCATTTAGCTCAAGATAATGCTCCGTTGAATTATTAATTACTTGATCTACCCGGTAATGCAAGTCGGGATTATCAGCCTTTTGGACTTCAATCCAGAATTTTGAAGGAAAATCTGTTGTTGCTGCGATTATCTGAATTTTCTTCCCATTTTTATAAGCAGAGACTGTTTTTAGAGTATTTATACGATTACGTGAATTGGAAGATATTATCTGAATTGATTTGTTAAGTCGCAGAAATTGTCCATTTTGTAAATTTATTTTTAATGAAATAGTATATATTGAATCTTGTAATTGCCCAATATCGAGTAATCCCAAAGTATCATTAATAACTGCTTGATTTCCTGAAATTGGATAATCGGTAAAAGTATAATTCTTTGATTTGGCAATTTGTAATTGGTAACTCTGGAATAGGGGAGTCATAATATTTGCGATAATAGGAATTTTAGATGTTTTCGTTTTATCAAATGTTTCGAATTGCTTGGGATAATTAATTTCCAAATTGCCCTTTCCAATGTAGGATAGTGCATTAAAAACATCGAGAATGCCATTGGCACCTCGCGCATCCCAACCATCTTGATTGAGCTTGTGCGCCGTTGTAATTAGCAATGATTTGATTTCATTTGATTTTAAAGTTGAGTCTGTTTCGAGAATTAATGCAATAGCAGCAGAAACGTAAGGAGCAGAAAATGAAGTGCCTGAAATATTGCGATAATTTCCATTTCTATCACAAGTTGCTATATTCACAGCAGGAGCAATCAAAGAAAGGTTAACCCCATAACTGCTTCCGCTCCATATTTTCCCTCCTTCAATGCAACCGCCAACCGAAATAACTCCTTCCTGATCCGAAGGGAAATGCGGGTCCGAACGTCCCTCATTACCTGATGAGGCGACGATTATGCATCCGAGTGACTGAGCAAAAAGAACAGCATCATTTTCAAGTTGCGATCTGAAATAATCACCAAAACTGCAATTGATAATTTTTGCACCATTTAATGCAAGATAAATAATTGATTGTGCAATATCATCTGCCTCACCTTCGCCACCCGCATTGAATGCTCTTGCAGTAAGTATTTTAGAATTATATGCAAGTCCAATGATTCCAATCTTATTATTTCCTTCCGCTGAAAGAACTCCTGCAACAGATGTTCCATGCCCATGCTCATCAGTTGGTATCGGGTCGGGATTTGCCCAATCACCAAAATATGCAGTGCTTTCATCCACAAAATCATATCCAATCACATCATCTATATATCCATTGCTGTCTTCATCTATTCCATTTAAATCGCCTGTTATCCCATTGCGTGTTTCATTTACGTTCCAAGGCTCGAATGTGCCATTATGATTTGCATCTTCTTTGGAATTTATGGCTGTCTGATGAATCAAATCGGGATGTTCAAAATCAATACCTGTATCTACCATTCCAATTATAATCCCTTTCCCTGTTGCTTTTTGCCATGCTTCTGTGGCATATATTGTTTTTAACGCCCACTGTTCGGGGAAGAGCGAATCATTCGGCAAGGAGACTTGCTCAATATGATAAATATGATTAGGTTCAATAAATTCAATATCAGGATCACCTGCTAATTTAGAAATTGCATTAGAATTCTCTATCACATAATATTTGCTTAATTCGACAACTTGATTTTGAAATTGTTGTAATTTATAAGTATTGATCAATTGCTTTGTTTCGGGTAGTATTGCTTTGAAAGTGATATTATTTTGTTTTTGAATCTGGAGCAATCTATCAGTCTTTTTAAATTTTACAATATAACTATCAGCACTATAAGAAATATAAGAAGAAAGAAAAATCAGCAAGATAGACAATTTAATAGAATTTTTCATTTGCATGTTTAGTTTAGCATTTTAACGATAATGTATAAATTTTATGAAATTAAGTAATAAAAATTTAAATTTGTAAAAAAATAATGGCATAATAATTGAAAGGTAAATACATATTTAGTTTTATGTTGAGGATTTGATGGCACAAACGGATGATTACATTATTATCGGAATCGATGGTGGTGGCACAAATACACGTGGAGTAATATTTCAAAATAATAAAAAGATAATTGAAAAGAAGGTTCCTTCAACTGCTCGCGTAGGTTCAGTCGGGCTTGGTGAATCTTGTGAAAGAACATTAAGAATGATACTTGAATTATGCAATGAAGCAAAAATTGAAATGTCGGAAGTCGACGTAGTTGTTGTAGGTCTTGCGGGAATTTGGTTAGATGAAGAAAAAAGACGCGCCGAAGGACTTTTGCGGACTCTTGCACGCACTCAAAATGCACAGATTAATGATTTGGTAGTTCTAAGCGATGCAGAGATCGCATTGGAAGGGGCGCTCAATGGTGATGAGGGTATATTACTTATTGCAGGGACAGGATCAATTGCTTTGGCAAGGGTTGGCAAAACGCAAATATTTCGATGTGGTGGTTGGGGTATCGAGCTTGATGACGAAGGAAGTGGTGCATGGATTGGCAGAGAAGGCTTGACTGCTCTTGTTCGCGCACTTGATGGTCGCGGGAAATCCACTAAACTCGTTGATAGATTGGAAAATGATAATCTTATTGGTCCATATATTGATATTAATAATCCCCGAATTATCGTCAAAGCATTTTCTGAAAGAAAAATTCAATATGCAATGATTTCCGAACCCGTAATGGATTGCGCAATAGAAGGCGACGAAGTCTGTCTGGAAATCATTCAAAAGTCAAAGATGCACTTACTTGAATTGCCTTCCACTTTAGCCAAAAAATTCAAAAGCAAAAAAATCAAACTTACATTACTAGGTGGCATCTTTGAGAATAATACATTTTTAGGAAATAAAATCAAAGAAGAACTAAAGAAAATTTCTCAATTTGAATTGGTAGAACATAAAGGCACAGCTCTTGACGGTGCAATTTTAATTGGTAAAAAAATGCTTAATCAAAGCCTCGATTTATAGTTTGATAAGTTCCCATAACACAGATGAGGAGGCCTAATCCCCAAATATATTAGGGAATACGACCTCCTCCTATAACGTCGTATATTATCACCAAACTGTTAAATTAGAAATTCTCTACTTGCTTCAAGAATTCGATAATTTCATCAGCAGATTCAAATTCCATCAATTTGTTTCTGTATGACTCGTTATTTAAAATTCTTGAAACACGGCTGAGCAATTTCAAATTCATACCAACATTATTTTCCGGACCGATAATCAAAAATACTAACTTGACGGGATTTCCATCGAGGGAATTAAAATCAACAGGTTCGGCAAAAGTGATTAAAGCTCCGCTAAAATCTTTTACTCCTCTTGTCTTAGCGTGGGGCAAAGCAATACCTTTTCCAATACCTGTTGAGAGAACACGTTCTCGTTCAAACACATCTTTAATAACTTGATTCTTATCAGTGATATGTCCTGAGTGTTCAGCTAAATCGATTAATTCGTATATTATATCATCTTTACTTTTACGAGAAGATTGAACTTTAATGCTATTTTTGTTAAGAATATCTATTAAATCCATATTAATCAGAAATTTATTTAAAAAATTAGAATTCTTCTTTCCATTTATAAATCAGATTTTCGTGTTCGGTAATCAGTTGATGGCATTGAGAACTATTTTTCGCATCTGCATAAATGAAGAAGCTAGCTCCTTCAGAGTTCGGCAATAACACAACAGAATTATCTCCATAGAAAATCTTTACACCTTCCACTAATTCCCTTGGAAATGCTTCAGAATACTGCATAGCACGGCGCATAATATAACCTTTCATTTCCCAAGGAATTTTTATTTCCGCAGATTTATAACATCTCGTTGGGAGCATCCTGTCAATATCAGAAATTTTCCAACCTGTTCGGGAAATCATTTCGAGGATTTGCCCAATTGTGAACATTCCATCTGATGCAAAGAGGAAATCGCGGAAAATAAATCCTCCGTGAATATTCCCGACAAAGAGAACCTTCTCGTCAATTGTTGCATCCATCATTGCAGAATGAGAATTTTTTATATGTAGTATTTCTACGTTATAATCTTTGGCAATAAGATCCACTTCTTTGCTTGCTAAAATTGATAGAGCAATTTTGTATGGTTCTCGATCGCGATGAGTTTCTAAAAATAATTTAGTAAGAATAGTCAATAATCTTTGATGCGAATACCATATTCCACGTTCATCAATAAGAGAAATTTTTTCGGCACCTGATTCGATTCTGAAACCAAGTTCATACGAAATTGATTTCATAATTTTACTTATTTCATCATATTCCTGGTGGATTTCTGCGGGATCAGTTTTAAACCGCTGTGCATCGACATAATTATTAAGAGATATTACCTCAATTCCCAAATCACCAAGCACTTGGGGAAGTATAGAGGAAGCAAGCCCAAAAGAATAATCCACAAGAATTTTGAAATGTTTCGATTTAATCAATTCTCTATCGAGCGAATCCATATATCTAGTAAGGTAAATCTCATTAGTTCTTTCAGGGAAACGAATTTTTCCAATCTCTTTATAATTTACTCTTGAAATATCTTCACCATAGAAATAGCGCTCAATATTTTTTGCACGTGCTATGGGAATATCTCTGCCATCAGAATTGAAAATAATGATATCTGTATTATCAGGATTGCGAGGAGAACGACGGACATGAAATCCACCAACATATTTATTTGTAAGAAGTTCCTGCCGAGTTTGAGGTATAGATATCATTTGTAAATCATTCACATTTACACCTACGGAAGCAAGTCCTGCAACCATTGAACGTTTAATAATGCGTGAGAAGGGGTCGGGATCGCGGCTTGTTAGGAAAACGCTGTTCTTTTTGAATGCCATGCCAATACAAGTGCCGAGCTTGGCAGCGAATTCAGGATAAATATCAATATTTGAACGTGCTGATATTCTCGGTCCCGTAAATAATTCTCTGCTCCAACGTTCCTCTTGAACCAAAGTATGTGTGACAACTGCTCCTTCTTCGATGATTTTTTTGGGCCATAATTTAATATTAGGATTAATATACACATTGGAGCCAATGATACATTCTTGCCCAATAAATACATTTTCTGCAATTGTTGTGGAACTGCCAATAAAAACATTATTGCAGACAACACTATTATTTATTTCAGAAAATTCCCCGATTTTTGTATTATCCCAAATAACAGATCCGACTAATTTAGTACCTGTTCCAATAGTAACGTTATTCCCAATGATTGAGTCCTCAATTGTGCAATGTTGGGCAATCTTTGTGTTATGCCCAATATGAACATTCCCTATAATTTTTACATCATTTTCAACTTTTGTATCATCGTAAGCGTAATAAGAATCGTGTAGATTGGAAGTAATCTCTAATTGCACCTTGCCCGATAAAGCATCTTTTTGACCTAATAAATATTCATCTAAATTTCCAATATCTTTCCAATATCCATCTGCGACAAATCCATAAAGAGGCATTTGTTTAAATAACATTAAAGGAAATAAATCTTTACTGAAGTCGAATTCTTCTTGATAGGGGATCAAATCAAGCACATCAGGTTCAATAATATATATACCCGTGTTGATAGTATCAGAGAAAACTTGCCCCCAACTTGGTTTTTCGAGAAAACGGGTGATTCTATTTTCATTATCGGTAAGAACAATACCATATTGCAAAGGTAAATTTGAGCGTGTCAATAATACTGTTGCTTTGGAATTTTTACTTTTATGAAAATTAATTGCTGCGGTTAAATCGAAGTCAGTAAGCACGTCTCCGCTTATGACAATAAAGGTCTCATCAAGATATTGAAAAGCATTTTTCACTGCACCCGCCGTTCCATAATCTGCCTGTGCAATCCTATAATTAAGTGAAACTCCAAATTTTTCGCCATTCTGAAAATAATTTGTAATGATTTCAGGATGAAAATAAAGAAGAGAAACAATATTTTCTATCTTATGCTTTTTCAAGAGATTGATAATATGCTCCATAATTGGCTTGTTCAAAATTGGAACCATTGGTTTGGGTATTGTCATAGTCAATGGTCGCAAGCGAGTCCCGAATCCCCCAGCCATAATTACAGATTTCATAAGACCTCCATAGTCCAGAAAATTAAGAATGAAGAAATAAAATATCTTTTTTGTAATTTGTCTTATAAAGAAATTCAAATTAGTAAATTTGTAGATATAAAGAAACCAAAAAGGTAAAAATCGTGAAAATTTTGATAACAGGTGCAACCGGATTTATTGGGAGTCATCTTGTGGATCGATTGTTAGAAAAAAATTACTCGATAATCGCAACAGTACGAAAAACAAGCAACTTGCAATGGCTCGTTAATAAACCAATCCAGCTTGTGGAAGCATCTTTAGATGATAAATCTAAATTGTTAGATATTGTGAAAGATGTGGATTATATTTATAATGTTGCAGGAGTGATTGCTGCAAAATCTTATAATGATTTTTTGCGAGCAAATCGCGACGGCACCCGTAATATAATAGAAGCAGTATATGAAGTCAATCCAAATATTAAAAGGTTTATTCAAGTAAGTAGTCAAGCCGTAGCTGGACCTGCATCATCTCTTGACCGTCCTGTCAAGGAAAGTGATGAATGCCATCCAATTACTTCATATGGAAAAAGCAAAAAAGAAGGTGAAGATGTTGTTCGTTCATTTAAAGATAAATTGCCAATCACAATTGTGCGTCCTCCATCTGTATATGGACCGCGAGACCCTGCAATTCGCGATATTTTCCGAATTGGGAAAATGGGATTAGGTCCACTTATGGGATTGAGCGATAAATATGTGAGCTTGATCCATTGCGATGACTTAGTTCGCGGGATCATTATGGCAGGCGAATCTCCGAACTCTGTTGGTGAAACTTATTTTATCACTTCAAAAGATTTTCATAATTGGCAACAGATAATGGGAGTGCTCAAAGCAGCCCTTGGCAAGAAAGCTTTTATTACAATTAAATTTCCACATCCGCTTGTGCTTGCTGCGGGGGGAGTTTCTGAATTCTTTGGAAAATTTTCAAAAAAGCCACCTGTATTTGATAAAGAGAAAGCTCTTGATTTTATACAAGATTATTGGATTTGCTCTCCCGAAAAAGCAAAAAAAGATTTAGGATTTGAATCTCAGATTGATTTGCAATCGGGATTTAACGAAACTGCTAAATGGTATAAAGACAATAAATGGATTTAAGATGTCATCAAGGGTCTTAAAACTCATTATTGCAAGCATATTGGTAATTACATTAATATTTATTATAGGTAATTTCTTAAATAATTTATCTAAGAATAAGTCTGATAATAGGATAATAGAATACGATACACAGAAAATTGCAAATGAAACATCGATTTCCTATAACTCTTATGGAATTCCGCATATCTATGCTCAGAACGAGAGAGATATGTTCTTTGCGATAGGTTGGGCACAAGCTGAAAACCGTCTTTGGCAAATGGATTTTTTGCGTCGGGCTGCTTATGGACAAATTTCTGAAATAATTGGATATGATGCGCTTCCACTTGACAAATTTCTAAGATCCTTTGAAATCAAAAATTTATCTTATTTTGCTTACAATACTTATGACAGCAAAACAAAAGAAATCTTGCAAAGTTTTAGCGATGGTATTAATGAATATATTCGAGACAATAAAGGGAATTTATCAATCGAGTTTGCGCTATTTTCATATAAACCTAATATATGGAAACCTCAAGATTGCATTGCAATAAGTAAATTGATGGCGCTTGAAATGAGCGTTAGCTTTATATCTGATATTACATTTGGCGAAATTGCCAACAAATTGGGTTATAATAAAGCGATGGATTTAATTCCTTCAAATAATATGAACTTGCTCAATACACTTGATAATACAATTAATCCAAATTTTCTCAAAAAAAACAAATATCTTGATTCCATCTTGCAACAAATGACCTCATCAAATCCAAATATTCAAACGACACAATCCAATCAAGAACAGTCAACTAATACAATTTTTCAAAGCAAAAATGATTATCAAGATTTATCTCAAAATTTTTC
>DIEP01000074.1:3724-11880 GCA_002418685.1 Ignavibacteria bacterium UBA5771 | reverse complement strand
GGAGGAATGTGTTGCAATTGCAGAGGAATTTGGGAAAAGAGCTTCGTCAGAGCTTGGGATTCCAATATTTTTATATGAAAATGCTGCAAAACAGGATTACCGCAGAAAATTGTCTGATATTAGAGAAGGCGAATACGAAGGATTACCCCGAAAACTACAATTACCCGAATGGAAGCCCGATTTTGGACCCACGGAATTTGTCCCGACTTGGGGAGCCACAGCAACAGGTGCAAGGAACTTTTTAATTGCATATAATGTTAATATACTTGGCACAAAACAGCAATCGCATCGCATTGCTCTAAATTTACGGGAAACCGGGCGAGGTGCAGAGGAGCCGGGTTTATTGAAAGAAGTTAAGGCAATTGGATGGTGGGTTGATGAATATAATATGGCTCAAATCTCTATGAATTTAACGAATTATGAAATAACTCCCCCCCATATTGCTTATGAATCAGCGAAATATCAAGCCAAGCAATTAAATGTTGCAGTCGCAGGGTCAGAATTAGTGGGTTTGATTCCATTGAAAGCAATTCTTTCTGCAGCCGATTATTATATGAAAAATGAGAATTTGATGATTCTCGATGAAGAGCAAAAAATTAAGCTTGTAATTGATAGATTGGGACTTAACTCCATTCAAAAATTTGAACCTAAAAAGAAAATTATTGAATATATGATGGAGGATACATCCTCTGAACATCTTGTGAATTTGACCGTGAAAGATTTTATTAATGAAATTGCTGCACGAACTTCTTCTCCTGGTGGTGGTTCGGCTTCTGCAGCGATTGCTGCTATTGGTGCTGCTCTGGGAACTATGGTTGGGCAACTTACTTATGGAATACGCAAATTTGAAGATGTGGACAAAGAAATCCGCCAAGTTCTTCCGAAACTTTATGATACTACTCAATTACTGATTCCAATGATAGACCGCGATACTCAAGCCTTTGATGAATATATGAAAGCAATGCATCTGCCAAAAGATACTCCCGAAGAAGAACAATCGCGTAATCAAAAAATGCAAATTGGAATCATCAAAGCGATCGAAGTCCCTTTGACAACTATGAAATTAGCTAATTCGATTTGGAATGAAATGCAAACAATTGCAAGAATTGGAAATATTGCTTCACATTCAGATGTTGAAGTAGGTGCAAAAGCATTGGAAACGGGAATATGGGGAGCATATAAAAATGTGCTGATTAATCTTCCGCAAGTGGAAGATGAAAAAATTAGACAAAAATTTAAAGATGAAGCTGAGCAGATTGTCCAAAATGCAACTCAAGAAGCAGCAAAATTGCTCTCTATCATAGATTCAAGATTAAAAGATTCAACGAAGATTTAATTTTTTTCTTTATTATTCGTTGATTACTTTAATAATTTAATTTTAGTTATTAAATAAGAGGGTGATATGAAAAATTATCTTTTTAGGAGTTTATTCATTGCATTGATATTAGCATTCTCATCAAATTATCTTTTTGCACAAAAAGAAAAAGTTGAAAATGTTGATGTTAAACAAAGCGACTTCTCGTTTTCTTTACAGACAGAAGAAGGGGTTATTGAAGGAAAATTCAAATTGAAAAGTGGAGAGTTATTGTTTCAGGATACTATTCTTAAAAACTTCAAATTTGTGATTGATATGAAGAGTATCCAGATTACTCAAACTGATTCTGGATTGACTGAAGCACAAATACGTGAAGTACTTTGCTCACCAGGTTTCTTTAATTGTGATAGTTTTCCCGAAGCAACAATAGTAAGCAATAGAATCGACCATAAGCTCAATCAAGATTATTTCAATATTGCAAACCTGATAATGAAGAACAAAACGAATGAGGTTAGGTTTGTAATTACTTTAAGCAAAATTAAAGATTCTCAAACCTTTTATACAACAATGAGCTTTGATCGAAGAAAAAGTAATTTAAGATATATACAACAGCCAAATTCTATAGGTATAAAAGATAGTTATTTTTTTGAAACTTTTTTGTTTAGTTTGAATATTGTGACGGCAAAAAAATAGTTTTTTGGCAAATATTTGTTGAGTGCGTCTCATTCAACTTCGTAATTCATTTGCTTCAACCATCTTTTCACTTGGGAAGCTGCCTTTGTAGATTCAGGAACTAAACGTAAAAATTCCATAAAATCTCGGGCAGCTCTATCATTTTTATTTTCTTTTTTAAAAGCAATCCCTCTATTTAAATATCCGACATAGCTATTCGGTCTTAGCTCAATTGCTAAAGTATAATCTTCCTCTGCTTTCGAATAATAATGAAGTTTTATAAATGCATTTCCACGGCTTATATATGCTTGATAGAATTGCGGATTGATAGTGATTGACTTAGTATATTCTTTGATTGCTTCCATAATCTTGTTTTTCATCATTAACACATTTCCTTTGCCATAATAAGCCCAGTACATGCGAGGATTGAGGTATAAAGCATTATCATAATCAGTTAATGCTTCATTAAATTTCCGTAAATAATAATAAGCATTACCACGGTTAAAATAAATTTGAGCTGAATTTGGATTTGTTGATAATGCATTTGTGAAATCCTCTATGGCGCTTAAGTATTCTTTCATCGAAAAATGCACAACTCCAATATTATTATAAGCATCATAATTTTCTGATTCCAACTCAATCAATTTCTGAAAATCTTGAAGGGCTGAAAGATAATCTTTGACTTTCACAAAAGCCATTCCCCTATAATTATAACCTGCCGCTGAGTTAGGATTTTTATTGATTACTGATGAGAAATCAATCAGAGCATCTTTATAATCTTTTATGTTGATATAAGCAAGTCCTCGTGATATTAATGCATTCTCATTTGAAGGCTCGTATCTTATAGCTTTAGTGTAATCTTCTATTGCCCTGCTATATTCATTCTTATTAAAATATATATTTCCCCTTTGGAAATACGATTGCCCCATTGAAGGGTCAAGTTCCAGTGCAAAATTGAAATCCTCGAGAGCTTCGTCATATTCTTTTTTTTGAAGATAAATCAGACCTCTTTTGTGATAAGCAAATGAAAGGCTGGGATTTAGAGCAATTGCTTTATTAAAATCATTTAAGGCATTATCGTATTGTCTGACTTCTAAAAAAATACTGCCCCTCTTGAAATATGCAAAGGAAAAATCGGGATTTAGGGCAATTGCATTATTAAAATCTATAATAGCTTGCGCGTAATTCTTACTTTTTTCATACACTGTTCCACGCTTGAAATATGCTGTGTATGACCGAGTGTTAAATTCTAATGCTCTAGAAAAGCACTCGTTTGCCCTGATTAAATCACCATGGTTTATAAACTCATCTCCGCGATTAATCCATATCTCGGATTCATGAACATCTTGATTTTCAGCCATATTATTTAGTATTCATTCTTATTTTATCGACGAAATATATTTTTAATTAATCGAATCTGTTCTATATTCCATTATAGATTGCAGAATTTCAAAAGCATAACGCTTTTTGGGCATTTTTCCATAATTCTTTACGTGTCCCTTTTTATCAATAATAATTATTTGGTTATTTTCGCTTCCGAAAACCGATTCTTCTTGCATTGCGGAATTTATGAGAATAATATCAGCATTTTTATCAAGTAATTTCTGCCTTCCGTTTTCAATTTCATTTTCTGTTTCAAGGGCAAAGCCAACAACTGTTTGCTCTTCACTTTTCCGCTTTCCAATTTCTGCAAGTATATCCTTTGTGGGAACTAATTCAATATGAAGCGAACCTTGAATTGCAGATTTCTTTATTTTTTGGTCATATTTTTCTTTTGGTGTAAAGTCGGCAACAGCGGCGCTCATTATTGCGATATCACAGTCAGAAAAATGCTTGATGACTTCATTATACATTTCTTCTGCTGTATTTATATTAATACGCTTTATTGTATCCGAAGTATCTAATGAAATAGGACCTGAAATTAGAATCACATCAGCATCGAGAGAATGAGCAACTTCAGCGAGAGCAATGCCCATTTTTCCACTTGAATGGTTCGAAATATATCTTACTGGATCAATGATTTCCACAGTTGGTCCTGCTGTAATCAGGATTTTTTTCCCCTTGTAATAGTCCTTTAATTTATCTAATTGTATATTTTGCTTCAATAATTCGAGTTCTAATTCTGTGTTGAATTTTATTTTTTCCACAGACTCTTCCAATGTTTCAAGTGGTTTCTGCAATATTTCATTATCAAAATTATTAGCTGATGATGCAGAAAAATCCAATGATTTTTTAATTTCATTGATTATAATTGAAAAATCAGGCAATCTACCTGCACCGATAAGCCCGCTTGCAAGTTCTCCACTTTCAGGAGGTATAATTACTGCCCCATATTGTCTAAGCAGATTAATATTTCTTTGAGTAGAAGGATGGTTGAACATTGTTTCGTCCATAGCGGGAGCAATTATTAGCGGTTTATTCCTTGGCAATGCTATCATTACAGCAATTAAAGCGTTATCAGCAATTCCATTGGCTAATTTACCAAGTGTTGTTGCCGTGCAAGGTGCAATTATGGCGATATCGCACCAATGAGCAAGTTGAATATGCCATGCACCTTCTTTTTGGATGTTTTTATCAAACATATCTATAACCACCCGATTTCTGCTCACACTTTCCAATGCAAGGGGAGCCACAAATTCAGTAGCTGAAGGAGTTAAAATTGTTTTAACTTCTGCACCTTGCTTGATTAATTCACGAACAAGTAGAGGAGTTTTATATGCTGAAATAGACCCTGTTATTCCAAGAAGAATCTTTTTACCAATTAAATTGTTTACCATTCGTTTCTTATTATTTATTTTGCAAAATTATATATAAATATTCAAAGAACGAAAAGGAATTATGAATTTAGTAGCAATAGTTGGAAGACCAAATGTGGGGAAGTCGACTCTCTTCAATCGCTTAGTAGGAAGACGCGAAGCAATTGTTGAATCTGAACCAGGAATTACAAGAGATAGGATTTATGGAATGAGCGAATGGAATGGCAAGCAATTCCAGATAATTGATACAGGTGGATTTATTCCCGGAGATAACCGAGAAATTGAGTCGGCAATCAGAGAGCAGGCGCACATCGCAATTGAGGAATCTAATGCAATTCTGTTTGTTGTTGACGCGATAGATGGTGTGACAGCTTATGATATTGACATTGCCCGAATATTAAGAACTTCAAAAAAGCCTGTGGTTTTGGTTGTGAATAAATGTGACAATACTAAACAGGAAAATTTTGCTTATGAATTCTATAATTTAGGATTGGGTGAACCATATCCAATTTCAGCAATGAACGGTCATAATACGGGAGATTTTCTTGATGAACTGGTAAACAATTTACCCGATGAAGACGAAAATGAAGGAGATGACCAACGTTTGAAAATCGCAGTCGTTGGGCGACCAAATGCGGGAAAATCAAGTCTCACAAATGCACTACTTGGCAAGAATCGCTCGATTGTTACTGAAATTCCTGGGACCACACGCGATTCTATTGATAGTATTTTAAAATATTATAATGAAGAAATTATATTAATCGATACTGCGGGTTTAAGGAAAAAAAGCAATATCACAGAAAACGTCGAATTTTATAGTATTTTACGGACTGCTCGTGCAATTGAAAGGAGTGATGTCGCAATCGTATTGCTTGATGCCACTCATGGCTTGGAAGATCAAGACAAGAAAATTATTAATCAAGTTGATGAAGCAAGAAAAGGAATCATAGTCGCTGTTAATAAATGGGACTTAGTAGAAAAAAACAATAAATCAACTTCTGATTTTGAAAAAGAATTTTATTATCAATTACCCCGATATAATTATCTGCCATTAGTTTTTATATCTGCCTTGACTAAACAAAGAATTACAAAAGTCGTCGAGTTAGCAAAAACAATACAGGAAAGAAGGATGACCCATATTAAAACATCTGATCTTAATTCAACATTGCTCCCAATTCTTGATAAAACACCAACACCATCGATTCAGGGAAAAGATTTGCGGATAAATTTTATCACACAAGTGAAGGTCGGACCACCTGTTTTTGCATTCTTCTGCAATTATCCGCTCCTAATTCCCGACAATTACAAGAGATTTCTCGAAAATATTTTAAGGCAAAATTATCCACTCGAAGGCGTGCCAATTTCATTGATTTATAAATCGAAGCATTAATTATCGCTAAAATCATTTTTGGTCACTCGCTCAACAATCAATTCGGCAATTCCAACGATCATTGCAAGTATTACGAATAATTGCCAATACTTGCTAATACTTGCTAATACTTGCCAATACTTTCACACCTGCTTCTATATATTATGCGTTTCAAAAATCCAAATCTTTCACATTTCTTATTTTATTTTTTTTCATAATATCTCTGATTTTGTCCTTCATCCTGTTATTCCTAATATAGAATGAATTTGGGGATTTATCGAGTTCGTTTGCCAATGTGTCTAATTCAATACCATCAATATAATGTCTTTGCAAAATTATTTTTTCTATTGAATCCCAATTGCCTTGCTTACAAAGAATTTCCCAAAAATTAGCAATAATCTTATCTTTACGTAAATTATCTTCTTCGTCGATAATTCCTTCAAAGAAAGAAATTGGATCGTCCAAAAATTCACCAAAAATTCTATATATTTGCTCTTCTTCCTGTTCTGAATCCCCCTCTTCTTGCTTAGTAAACTTATTATTTTTCCGTAACATATCCACAAGTTCATTATGAGCGACCTTATACAACCATGCATCAAATACATTTTTAGAATTAAATCTTTCAATTCTATCATTATTATACACCGCTTCGCAGAACTTTGTGAGAGCGTTTTGCACAGCATCTTCGATATCTTCTTGATGGCAATTTCTAAATTTATTGTTATTTGCTAAAGTATTTATTACTTTTTTCGTGCTTTTTTCTATTTCTGCATCAGAAATATGCCATTCCATTTTAATCTCCAAAATTCATTAGAGTAAAGATCAGAAAATAAATAACAAAAATTTTTTCAAAAAAATGAATTTATTTATAAAAAAGAAATTTTAAAGAGATATGAAAAATTATATTAATTAAAAAAAATGGTGCACCTTCAATTAGAAAGATGCACCAAGAATACGTCCTTTTAATTTTAGAAATTATAATCATTAGAAACTTAACGGCTGATTATAAACATAGTGTTTCCTTTTATCACACCTGTATTTACTTCTAAAGTATAGTGTCCTGCAGGTAACTCTTGAACATTAATGGTCGGTAATTCCCTAATTGGAATATTGTACTGTTCATATACAACTTTACCATTAATGTTATATATTTTTAAATAATCGAATGTGCTCCAATATTTGCTGAAATAATCCAAGTCTAAAGTAGTAGATACAGCTATGTGATCATTAGCAGGATTTGGTGAAACCATAATTGGAATAGATATTTCAATGCTTGCTCCATTATTTTGAGCACTGTTTCCATCTGGACCTAAACCATATTTTGCATTACCTCCGACTTTGTATGATGTATAAAGTGGGATAGAATCCGATTCTAATTTAATAAAAACACCCACGATATCTAAACTTGTTGAATCTACAAATGTAATCTGTATTTCTGTAGGTTTTTCGCTAGTATCTTGAGGATTTAAAGGTGGATAATAACTAACTGCATAAACAATTTCATTTGCTTTGGGATCGAGTGTTGGATTATCATTAAAGTATCCACTCCCATCTGAAGCACGATACTTAAAATCTCCTTCAGTAGGAGGTATCGGTATAGTAATTGGCGCCCCATTGCAATTCCCCTCAAATACGCCCCATTGTTTATAATGATCGTAACAACCATCACTATTTCTATCTGAAAGTTCAATACATGATGTCATAGTTCCCTGGCATCCCCCATCGTTATAAGCACTTGTTGAACAATTCTGATAGGTCCGTGCAGTTTCTGAGAAAGCTGTATTTACCATTAAAATTTGACTTAATAGAAATAGAATCATCACAACTGCTTTTGTTTTCATCTTGAAAACTCCTTATAATTTTTTTTAAAAATTATTTATTTACAAGTGCTTAATATTGATTTCACGCAATGTTGTTTTTATAAATTATTCAGAAGAAAAGAAGCGAGGTTATTCCTCCTCGTGATTTACAAAAACTCAATTGCCAATATCTTCACACATGCTTCTATATATTATATATACGTTTCAAAAATCCAAATCTTTCA
>DIEP01000074.1:0-3692 GCA_002418685.1 Ignavibacteria bacterium UBA5771 | reverse complement strand
ACAATCAATTCGGTAATTCCAACGATAATTGCAAGTATTACGAATAATTGCCATAGTTCAGAACCCGTTCTAATGCGTTGAATACTTTTATCAAGTGAGCTTAGCTCTTCAATAAATGCGATATTAATATTGTTGCCATATTTTTTCTTTAAAAGCGATTCAATAGCAGCATTTTTAATCGGGACCAAATCAGATTCACGCCTATCTATATTAGCTGAGACCATCGCCACAGGTTCTTCGGCTTGATTATATATAATATAATTTCCCGGAATTCTCAAATTATCAAGCTTCAAGGTCGTTCCTTCTGATAAATTTGGAGCGTAAATAATTGATTCATTATTCAACGGGTCTATAACTTTGAAACTTTTGCCTTTAGAAAATGCTTCATCAATTGTGAATTTGATTGATTGCCCTGTTATTGCAGACCTTGAAATTTGGGGAACCATAGTCAGATATTCAATTGCACGATTAATAAAAACCGGGAATAATGAAGAAATTGGGAAACTGCCCCAGTCAAGCGATGGATGTGTTCCTATAAAAATAATTTTTCCTTTTTCCACAGTTTTTTCAAATGCAAGATCGCCCGAAGTTGTTTGAATTAATGGAAATCCACTTGTAATAGAATACATTTTTTTAAAGCGTATTTTTTCATTCAAACTGAATGATGATTTATCTGTGAAGACACCTTCAAAAATTGGCGAAGCTTTTTGAATTTGCGAAACAATAGGGGATTGCCCTTCGGGATATGTTGTTAATCTGCCACCTTGTATGTCAAGTGGTTCCAAATAATTAGGCGATTCAGACAGAATATTATCAGCAAACACAATTGCTTTACCGCCATTTGCAACATATTGGCGTAATTTTTCAATTGTTAAGCCCTTCAATGAGTTGATAACGCAAGCATCGTAATCAGCGATTGTTTTTGTGTTAAAATCATTTACAGTCAAAACATCAGTATTATAAATGTAATTATTATAATTAACACCAAGTGCAGAAAGTAAATATGAATTTTTCTCATCGTCGATTAATGCAATTCTTGGAGTTTTTGGCATAATAAACCCAAAAAATTTGGAATTATCTTCTTCCAATGCATCGCTTTCAAGTTTTGCTTCAGCTGAGATAATTCTATTTTCCTTCGGATTTGCGGAAATGCCGACGGATTTTGTAGAATTTGCACCTATATTGAAATCCATTTGGGATACTCGTTCTTTATTGAATGAGATGCTCAAAATCGATGACGGTTGATCATCTTTTGAATAATTTCGAATGTTTGCAAGTATTTGGACGGGCTTATTCGGTTGGAAAATTTGAGTCAATAATTGGATTGAATCAATTGATAAATTCGCATAATCTATTTTAGATGTAGCACCAATCTCAAGAAAATATAATGAAGGATTAAATTTTTCAACCATAGGCTTCAATGATGGCTCTGCTCCAATTGTATCAATATTCTTAAAATTGACAGTTTGATTATCAGAAATAATGAAAATCTCTTTATTTAAATTGCGAGAATTTTCAAAAAGTGCGGAAGCAAGAGAAAGCGATTTGTCAAAATCAGCGACAGAATAGCTCGCTTCAATTTTATTGATTTGCTCCTTAACATTTGCCAAGTCCCTTGTTAAACTGTAATTATCTAAATCCTTCAAATCTCCCATTGCGATAATCGAAATTTCGTCACCAGGTCGGAATTGCTCTACTAATTTTCTTGCGATGCGTTTCGCATAATTATAGCGATTCCCAAATTCATCAGAATAATTCATACTTGGGCTATTGTCGAGCAGTATGACGGCGCTTGTTTGTGCATAATTCGACATTCCGGGAAGCGTACCTTTGATGACAGGTCTTGAAAATGCAAGAATAATGAAAATAATCAGTAGTGTTCGCAAAACAAGCAGCAAGATTTGGCGAATTTTGAGCTTCCGTATTTGCGATTTTTGTAATTCTTTTAAAAATTTAATACTTGAGAACTCAACAGTACGCAGTTTTCGCAAATTTAGCAAATGCAATATAATCGGTATAGACGCTGCTATTAACCCGAAGAGCACATAAGGATTGAGAAAATTCATCTTTCAGGAATTACTAAAATATTATTTGACGTTTGGGAACATTATCTATTTATGTGAATATAGAAATAGATTTTTTTACTCTTGAAATAATCTTTTAAATAAAAATTCTCCTGTTTTTAAAATATTTTCAAAAAAATATTGACAATTAGAAAAATATTTACTAATTTAGTTATCAGTAATTTTGTGGAATTTTTCAGAACAATTTGTTTTTTGAAATAAATTAGGAATCTAGGGCATAAAGTCCATAAATCCATTTTTTTATAAATAAAATATAGGAGTTATTAAGATGGAAACAATTTTCCACAAACAGAGATGGTATAATGGAGGATTTCGTAATGAAAAATGAAAATAAGTTTATTAATAACCCACGGCTGAGGTCGTGGGTTGTCGTTATGCTTTTTGCTTTTCTCGGCATTTTTCCGCAATATTCTCCATCTTTCTCACAGAATCCTGAATGGATAGCTTATGATATCGGAGATGTTCAATTTATTAATTCAATTGCAAGTGAAAAGGACACTTTATGGATAGGCACTGCCGATAGTGGTTTAATTAAGCTTAATAAGATTACAAGGGAATATACGACATATAATCTTAAAGATTTAGGCTTCGAATATAACTTTATTGAATCTATCGTAGTAGATAAGAGGGGGAACAAGTGGTTAGGAACATCAGATGGTTTGATTAAATTTGATGGGATAAATTGGACTATGGTTGATTCTTTGGCAATATTCTATTATAATTATCTTTCTTCATCCAATATGAAATTTGATAAATATGGCAATCTATGGGTTAAAAGATACCCCGTTGGAGGTGGATTTAATGCCGATATTGCAGTATTTGACGGTGCTGATTGGACAGTTTACGATGGGTTAGATTCTATGTCGCTTTATTTCGGACTCAATCAATTTGCATTTGATAGTTCTAATGTGATGTGGGGATATGTATTTCAAAAAGGACTGAAGGAATTCAACGGTTCAAATTGGACACTTCATAAGGCAGGAGATCTATTTTCTTATATCAGGGATATTGAAATAGGGAAAGATAATAGGATAAAATGGGTCACTACATTTGAACCAATGTCGGGTTGGAATCAGCTTGTGAGGTTTGTGGATGATTCAAATTGGACAATATACAATGCCTGGGATAATCAGCCCGATATACTAGGATACTCTATTGGGAGTTTAACAATCGAATCTGACAGTAGTATATGGATAGGAGGAGATGATATACTTACATGGTTTGATGGGAAAGATACATGGAGATACTACACTTTTGCGCGTGGCTATAACGATAATTCAATTAATGCAATAACAATAGATGAATATGGGAATAAATGGCTCGCTGTAGGTATTTATGACCACACAAGCTTTCCTGATTATATAGTAGTGCTTCGTGACGGCGGTGTAGAGCTTGGCATAGACGGAGAGGCAACGGTTCCACTTTGCCCCATTTTTCCCAACCCCGCCCGTGATTTCATAAATACCGCGGCATATTTCGGTTGGCAATATCAGATATATGATTTGCTTGGCAGCTGCATGCAGTCGGGGATAATTGATGCAGGGAATATAAGCGTTGCACCCCTTCCCGCCGGCTTTTACACTGTCCGATTTTTCAAAGAGGGGAAGC
>DIEP01000065.1 GCA_002418685.1 Ignavibacteria bacterium UBA5771 | reverse complement strand
TCAAGATAGCATTCGGCAAGCTTGATTTTTATTGTGTCTGATTTTGTTTTATTGGATTCTTTGTTAAGTTGAGTCAACAATATATTTTCTGCATTTGCGAAATTTTTCTGATTGATACAAGTATCTACTTGATTTAAAACATCGGTTAATTCTTCTGTTCTATTTTGTGTGTCGCGAGAATTAGCAGATTTATTTACTGCTATGTTATTTATTGGTTTCTGAGTGTTTTGTGAAGAATTTGATTTTTTGTATTTTCGCTTCGTTTTAGAGTTAATTGATAAATTAGAATTGCTTGATTCATTTGACTGTGCAATATTTTTATTCTTTTCGTTATTTAAATTCTTTTTAGATATAGTTTCATCAGATAATAAAGTGCCTGAATTCGCTGCAAGTGTTTTAGTAGGTTCTTCTCCTGTAAGAACTTGATTTTTAGTATGAATTTCTGAGTTATTATTATTTTTTAAGTTCTGAATTTCAAGAGATAATTGATTGACTTGGCTTGTTAATACTTCAATTTTTTTATCAATATTATCTTGCCGTTGATTGAGAGCATTCATTTGCTGGCGCAATGTCGGAATTTGTTGATTAGAATAGCTTTCAGTACTTGTATNNGAAACAAGATTTGCTGTATCACTAATTTTCTTAGAATTATTGGTTTGCAAATTGCTTGAATTATTTATTTCACTGTTAAGTTTGTAATTTTGTATCTTTTTATGATTTATATTTTTCCCATCTATACTTTGAGGCATTGTGCAAGAATTTAGAATTAACAGGGTGAATGCTAATAATATTGACCAAGTGGATAATATTAGTCTATGCTTTAACTTATTTGTTATATCAAATTTCATCTATTACTCCCATTTTTCGAAGCTTATGAAAAATTATTTGGCTTATAAGCTGTTTTACAAAAAATCCATACCAAACTTATGAACATATTAATTTTCAATTGGCAAGATATTAAAAATCCTTTCGCGGGTGGGGCAGAAGTTCACTTGCAAGAAATTTTCAAGCGTATTGTTAAAATGGGAAATAAAGTGACTCTTATTTGTTGCAAATCAGACGCATTAACCGATGAGGAAATTATTGATGGAATAAGAGTTATACGGTATGGCAATAGGAATATGTTCAATTATTTTGTTCCGCGATTATATAGAAATTTTATAAAGCGTGAGAACGTGGATATTGTGATAGATGATATTAATAAAATACCATTTTATACTCCAAAATTTGTCAAACACCCTATACTTGCAATCAGTCATCATTTTTTTGGAAAAAGTATTATTGTCGAAGCAGGAATTGTGCGTGGATTATATGTTATGTTTGCTGAATACTTGGTTAATAAAATTTATAAACCTACTCCATTTGCAGTTGTGTCGCAAAGCACATTAGATGAATTTCTACGTCGTGGGTTTGCAAAAGAGAATTTCAGAATAATCACAAATGCCTTAGACCAATCAGATTTTCCCTTTCAACATAATGACAAGTCAACAGATGAAATTAGGATAGCGTATTTTGGAAGGTTAAAAAAATATAAACGTGTTGAGCAACTGTTTTATGCATTTAATCTATTTGCAAATGAATATCCTAACGCTAAATTGGATATTATAGGGACAGGTGATTATCTCTCGAGTTTGCAAAAACTTGCCCGCAAACTTGGAATTGAAGAAAAGACAAAATTTTACGGATATGTCTCCGACAATGAGAAAAAGGAATTATTGATGGATGTTGATGTAGTGGTCAATACGTCGCAGAAGGAAGGTTGGGGCATCACTAATATTGAAGCCAATGCTTGCGGGACACCCGTTATTTCGGCAAATGTCCCTGGATTACGTGATTCAGTCAAAAATCACCAATCAGGTTTGCTTTATGAGTTTGGTAATATTAATGATTTGAAAAATAAACTTGTTGAGCTATTAACTAATCCTGAATTAAAGGCAGAAATGCAAAAAGGAGCACTTGATTGGGCTAAATCTTTCGATTGGGATAATTCTGCCCGTCAAATGCTCCAATATTGTGAGGATGTGATTGCTAATTTTAAAAAATAAATTATTTTTTAATTAAATCAGCAATTACTTTGTCAAGCTTTGTTCCTAAATCAGGGACAGCTCCAACTTCGCTATGTGCAACATTACCATTCTTATCAATTACATAAAGAGTTGGGATACCTGAAACATTGTAAGATTTGGCAACATCGTTTCCATTTAATAAAAGAATATAATTATAATTATTATCCTTCATAAATTTAGCAGGATCACCCGTTTGCTCCCAAGTATTGATGCCAACCACAACGACATTTTGATTTTTGTATTTATTCCATATTTTTTGAATTTCGGGCATAACTTGTTTGCAAGGTGAACACCAAGTCGCCCAGAAATCCATCAGAACCACTTTGCCTTTCAGTGCATCCAGTGAATATGCTTTGCCATCTTTATCTTTGAGAGTCCAAGCGGGTGCTTTTTGCCCATTTGGAATTGTGCTTGTATTGTTCATGCCTGATTGTCCTTCTTCCATATTCATACCATCACCACCTTCTTCCATATTCATCCCGTCATGGGGATTTTGCTGATCCAAGTCAATCATTGCAAACGATGGATCTATTTTTTGACTAAATACTTCGGATATAATGTTCTGATTAAGTTTCAATTTTGCTATATTAAGATCAATATCTTGCACAATCTCATCCTTTTCATTTTTTATAATTGAATGATAACCCTTAAGAAGCGAGCTATTTTTGGAAAAATAAAAATGAGTTTCTATTTTAAAAGCAGAATTATGACCCGAGGCGATCTGCTTCACTTCATAACATTTTTCACCATCAATTGATTTTGTGCCAACATATTCAAGGTTTTGTGAAGTTGCACGTATTTCTGCCGAATCAAACTTCGTATCAATTATCATATTGAAATTATTTGAAATTTGTTTAGCAATTTCACTAGCGAATTCAATCGAATCGCTTACAGAAACATTTTTATCAGCATAACTTGTTATGATGATTTGTTTTCCATCATAAGTCACAAGCGACACATTAGGTTCTTCCATTCTGAAATAAATAGGAAAATTCGTTTCTCCCGAATTTCTTTTAGCAAAAATTTTGGTTTTGAAAGATTCGGTTTCCGTATTCATTTTTGTTTTCATAACAAGTTCAAATTCAGCAGAATTAACTTTGGATGCGGCTTTATCGGCATCAAGGAAGAGTTGAACTGGATCCACTTTTTTTGTACTGCATCCCGCAAGAAGCACAATTCCCAACAAAACAATAGTTGGAACAATTTTCAGATTTTTCATATTAGTTTTATATTTTTTAGATATTTCAAATTTACGAATAAAATTTCATTAAATTAATAAGTAGTTGCAGTTTCCAAAATTAACGATTTCACGAAAGTGCCATTTCGGTCATCTTTAAGTTCCAATGAAGAATGCAATAAGCAATTCATATAATGAACAATTGCTGCGGGTTTAAATCAAATGTATGCTTAAATATATATTCGTGATTTAAGTGGTTTTGATTAATGATAAGGTGGGCTGCTTAATAAGAGCTGTATTTATCATTCTTCATTCAATGGTTCTATATTTAGAACAAAAAATGGAACTCTTAATAAGCAACCCCGAAAGAAAAGTGAGTTGATTAATTCTTCCTATATGAAAAGGTTATCATTCTGCACTTCTTTTGAATATTTATTTGTATTCTTCTAATTTCTCAACTACATTTCCAAATCCGGAAATTGTGATTTCAGGAACGTCAGGATTAGTGGTGTGCAGAATTATTTTACAAAGAAAACGAGTGCCAATACCATCTTTTGGTGTATAATTAGCTTCTAATGCAAAATTTTCTCCTGGCTTGATTTCATACCCTTCTTTAATATTGATTTTCATATCTTTTGGTGAGACTTCAATGGAACTAATTTTAATTCCTTGTTCAGAAGCATTATTAAGCACAATTTTGGCAGTCGATTCTTGCCCAACCACCAAGCTCGCAAAATTCAAAAAATTTGGGAAGATAGTAAGGGGTCTGATTACATAAGCATTAAGAGATATATCAATGCTTCGATTTGTTGGATCATTGGAATGTACCGAAACTGATTTATTTACTTTTCCTGTATAGGAAGAGATATTTAATGAAATTGGTAGTTGTGCTGTATCGCCCGGTGCTATCTCTGTTTTAGTTAATGGAGCAGTTGTGCACCCACAAGTTGGAGAAACAGAATAGATTTTCAAGGGTTCATTCCCTGTATTTTTAAGTACCATAACAGTATGTAGAACAGACTCCAGTGCTTTTACTTTTCCCCAATCATATTTTGCGTTATTGGAGATTTCGAGTTTGGGTTGAGCATATACAGCAACGCTCATCAGAACAAAAAGACTGATTGCGATAATCTTTTTCATTGTATTTCCATTTTTTATAATGAACGAATAAAATTAATCTGAATTTTGAAATTTATTTATAATAAACAAATACAATTTTAATAAACAATTAATATTTTGCAACTTTTAAGGCAAAGGGCCAAATTATTTCTCTTTCCTGAAAATTACTATTAATACTATTCCTAATGTTAAAGAAATTATAGAAATAATCCCGCCAATTCTAAATCCGCTTGATTGATACTTCATTTCAACAATATGCTTGCCCTCAGGCATTTCTATTGCTCGAAAAGAATTGTCTGCTTTGAAAATCTTCACTTCCTTTCCGTCTATATAAGCTTTCCAATCTGTGTAATACATTTCGCCAAATATCATTATTGCGTTTTTATCTGATTGAACCTGATATTTTGAAGCATTCGGTTGATAATTTAAACATTTGACAGATTTAGAAAAAGAAGTAGTATCAGCATATTGTTTGATATTTATTCCTTCAATATCTTGCAATAGAACAGTTTGCGAATAGTTGATTTTGTGCTCACGCATATAATTGCTCGACTCCTCCTCGGGAATATAGATAGCATTTCGGACTAATTGAGGTGTCTGCCACCTATCTTGATTTTCATAAAATGATACTGTTCCTCTTGCGGAATCGATTTTTAGATCATATTTCACATTCATCATTCGTAAAATACCTTCCCAAGGAAGCGGAATTGTGGCAACTTTCAATACCAAAGGGTTATAACCTTCCATCATCATTATATTGCTTATTAACCCTTGATTGCGCTTCATCGCCATAAATGGAGGATCATAAATTCGCGTTTTCACTCGGAAGACATCATTAGGAATTTTCGGACGCATAAATTCTTTCATTTCAGGAGTAATCACATATTGAGTTTGGGGATTTACTTTGCTTTGCAGGTAAGGTGTTCCTTGCAAGTATAAATCCAAGAAAATAAATAAGCTCATTAATATTCCCGCAGCTCCTGCTTTCAGATTTCCTTTATAAAACAAAAATAGAGTCAAATATCCGAGCAAAGCAAAAATAAATGGAGCAATAGCCAGGCTTTGCGTCTCAGAAATATATTGCTCGGGAACTCCCACGATTGTTTGCAAAATTCCAACAACGCCGAGAAAAGCAATAAGAATTATAATTCCCGCAATAATATTAAGTTTTTTAAGAAATTCTTTCGATTTGATATTTGATTTAATCCAATCAAAAGCATAACCTGAGAAAAGACTCAATCCAAAAACAGAAAATGTCATCATTCGCACTGGATTTCTAAATGTCCCGAACATAGGAAGAGCATAAAATAAACGGTGGATAAGGAAGTATTTTCCCAATGCGAAAAGAAAACCGAAAATAACCCAGCAAATCAAAAACCATCGGAAAGAGTTATTTTTTCCCAGGAAAATTCCAAGCAATCCAAGAATCAGCGGTATAATGCCAAAATATATAGCAGTTTCCCAATAGAAGTAATTTTTTACTGTTGAAGTTTTTCCATCAACCTCATCTTCGAGAACCATTGGGACTTTTGTTTGATTATCGGCATCATAATATCCATAAATCTTGGGTAATACAAGTGTAAATATTTGCTTATATTGCAATGAGTTCTCAGCCGATTTCTCATAACTTGTAACTGAGCGGGTCGACTGATTTGCTAATTCTTGCGATGGCATCAATTGCACTGCAAATATCCCGACTCCGATTGCAAATGTTAAAATTCCTGATAATACATATTTGCTCGAAATCCTGTTGCCTTCTGATTTCTTAATTAATTTACTGATTAAATCCCAAAGAAAATATGTCCCAAAGAAAAATGCAAAATAAAGTGTGATTTGCGGATGTCCCGAGAGCATTGTCATTCCAAATATTAAACCGGCAATTGCTCCATCTTTAATACTGGATTTATGCAAAGCTTTCATGAAAAAATAAAAAATCAATGGGAACCATGTCAGATGAAATACTATCATCGGGTGAATGATGTGCAATACAATCGGGAATGAAAATGCAAAGGAAATAGAAGCAATAATCGAACCCCAGAAACTGATTTTCAAATATCGTGATAGCAAAAATGTGTTGAACTGTGCAAAGAAAAAATGAATAATCACAATGAATTGCAAAATCCAAATCGGAAGAAGCCCATCATTATTAACAAAAAGGGAAAGCAATAAATTAAATGGATAAAAAAAGCCAACTTGAATATCAGCAAAAAACGGCATTCCACCCAAAGAATAAGGATTCCAAAATGGAATATGACCTGCTGCTAATTCTCGTGCAGCATAAGTATGGACAGGATAGACGTATTCAAGGAAATCTTCCCAAAAGAAACTATTCCCGACTATATGCTGCCAGAAAAAAACTAATGTCGTCAAAATAAACAAGGAAAGGACTAACCAAGCCTTTTTTTGAAATAAGGAATTATCAATAACTTCATTTTTGATTGGAGCAGTTGGAATTGCCCCATGCTTTTTTTGTGATGGTTTAATTTGTTTCATAAATTATACTTTTTTAGCAATTACTAAAATAGATAAACCAAATGGAAATTTAATATGTGGAAGCAAATTTTTTTCTGATTGAAATACGGATTTGAATATTTTATCCAAAAAAGGTGGAACGGGATCCACAGGAGCGACGGGCTCATTTTTTTTATGAAATAAGTTGCCAAATATTCTATTTACAGCGGATAGTCCAAAAAGCAGCGAGTTAAAATACGATGCAAATTCAATTTCAAAATTGTGCTTTCTTAGTAGCGTGACAAATTCTTTTTTGGTATATCGTCGATAATGTTTGTGCAGCACGTCGTGTTCGCTCCAAAGCCATTTATAGGCAGGGACAGTCGCAACAAGCCAACCATTATGTGGCAATGTGTCGTATAGTTGTTGGACAATAGCTTCATCGCTTTCGATATGCTCAATGACGTCAAGTATTGTGATTGCCTGAATTCGATAATTCTCAATTGGGAATTCATTTAAAGGACCCAGAAATAATTTTTCGATTCCGCGTTGTTTGCAATATTCAATCGCAAGGGGAGATGTGTCCAATCCTATTGTATCATATTGTTCGAGCAATTTTTTAGTAAATCCGCCTGTTCCGCAACCGACGTCAAGCACTTGACTTGCAGGGTCAATTTTTACAAATTTATTTAAGAGTTCCATTACAATACGATTGCGTGCAATGAACCACCAGTATGTATTTTCCAGTTGGAAATTTGTATGATAAACTATTTCTTCCATTCTTACATTAATAAAACTTTGCAAATTAGCAGTTTTTAATTGATTAGGAATAAAGTTTTCTCAAAAAATCGCGTATTGTTATTTTGATGAGACAGCACAAAATTATTAAAATAATGTCTTAAAATTTTCAAAAATTTTCAAAATAATCTTTACATTTTATTATTTATTTGTTAAATTGTATTTTAAAAAATAGCTCTTTCCAATTGCGTTTTTGCAAATTATCAAATCGAGAGAAAATGCGTATGTGCCTATGATTTAGCGTGTAAATTGATTTTTATTGAGATTTATATTGTTTTATTTAATAAATGTAGGAATTGCTATAATGAAAAAATTCATAATTTTTATTTTTGGGTTTACAATATTGTACCCTTCTTTTGCTCAAAATTGGAACCCTTTTCCTTTTGAACAAGAAACATTCTTTAAGACAAAAATTCCAATTTCTGACATGTTTACTCACGATGCTCCAGATGGAATAATGTCTTTCAAATTTGATTCTGTAAATTACAAACCCGATGGAACTGCAATTTATTATGACCAGCGAGTCAGGCAATTAAATAATATTGAATGTCATGATTCTTTATTTAAGGAAACCAAACTAATGTTATTAGAGAAACCTATTTTTACATTGAAGAACGACTCATTTGCCTTGAGAAATGACACCTTAATTTATGATCATTACATTCGTTCTATAAAATCATCAAAAGTAGGTAATGTGTGGATTTCAACCGAAGTATATACACCTTACTGGTTCTATATTCCACTAAATTCTAAAGTTGGCAATTCCTGGGATATTATTAATCCAAAGGGTGTAGATACAACTTTGGAGAAATACCAGAAAATATCATTTAAATGCACTTCTTTAGGAGTAGATACAATTTTATCAACTATTCAAGACTCAGTAAAAATTATTGAAATTTCAATTAATAATCAGGTAAAAGGTAGATTTGTTTTGAGCAAAAATTATGGACTGATAACATTTCCTCCTTTTAACAATTTATTTCAGACAGAGAATAACAATCTGGGTGAATTAAATATAACAGGGCTCGATAATAAGGGGACAAAGATGGGCTATGTCCCAAAGAAATATACATTTAATGATTTTTTTCAGTTAAAGGTAGGTGATATAAAATATTGGGTGAATTCCACTTACAGTTTGACACCTGGTGATTATGTGAGGTCTGATTCAATAATAAATGTGGAGCGAACAGATGAATACATTCGATATGATTACTATTGTGTCAAGTATGATTATGATGATGTATCTTATCCCATTAAACGCTACTATGATTCAGACACAATTTTATATTCCGATTTTGAGCAAATTATCGAGAATAATTTCAATACAATATTCATAGTAAAATCACTCTTTTCGCCCGTCGATTACGTACCATTTATATTCGGAGGAAATATATTATTACCCTCAACAACTATTCATCTAGGCAAACCTTTAATCGAAGGTATTGATTATTCTTATTGGATCCATAATAATGGAGAGCAAATCTATTATTCAGATGATTCAATATGCCAAATTGGAATGATAACTGATCATAATATGTGGAGGAGTTATTACCCCATTATAGGCAATGATTACATTTCATTGGAACTAAATTCAACATTAGTTGTCGGATTTAAAATGGATGGTAAAATTTATGGCAATATCCCAAAAGAATTTACAAGTGGAGTAAGGGATTATGAGAGTTCTGCTTATATTTTTCCCAACCCTGCTCGGGATTTCATTAATACCGCGGCATAT
>DIEP01000057.1 GCA_002418685.1 Ignavibacteria bacterium UBA5771 | reverse complement strand
ACATAAGCTCTGGTTATGATCGCTGATGGTAGACTTAAACCAACCCCCAACAACAAACCTATTAAAGCTGGATGTATTCCTAAATCCACATTCGGAATAAGAAAACCAATCATAAACCGCTCAACAAAAGCCGCAGACATTGCCTCGCTTCTTTTGCGATTATTTTCGTATTTAAGTGGGATCATAACTAAAACATCAATTATCCCAAATATCAAACCACAAATTGTTCCCAAAATTATTTTATTCATAACTGTTCTTTTTCAATAATTCAACTATTGCTTGTCCAAAACGACGAGAGGCTCTTGGTGCATTTGCCGTCACAATCAGACCATCGATCGTAACTCCTGGTTCTGTATATTTTGCACCTTTTACTTCGATTGTTTTTGACTCAGTTCCTGAAACTGTCGCTTTCTTTCCTTTTAAAATTCCAGCATTTGCTAAAATTACTGGGGCAAGACAAATCGCGGAAACTATTTTTTTATCTTGATACATACCTTTAGCTATTTTTAGTGCCTCGATATTATCAAAAAGAAGCTTTGAACCGCCTCCACCCACAAATACAACGGCTTCAAATTCTTTTGTGTTGGTATCAGCCAATAGCAATTCAACTTTTATTTTTCCGCCACGAGATCCCAGGATTACACCTTTTTTTGTGCTTGCAATGGATACCCTGTTTCCTGCATTTTCTAATTCCTCCTTTGTAATAAAAAGTTCTTCATCTCTAAATCTCTCGGGTGGAATTATCATTAATACATTTGCCATAGTTTTATTCCATTAACTCATCAAGACTAATACCCAAACCTTTTGCGATTATTTTCATACTTGAGTGGAATCATAACCAAAACATCAATTATCCCAAATATCAAACCACAAATTGTTCCCAAAATTATTTTATTCATAACTGTTCTTTTTCAATAATTCGACTATTGCTTGCCCGAGCGGTTTGCCTTTTCGCTTTTGCTTCATGGCGAGGCGGGCGTTCGCCCTTCACATATTTTAATTATTCAAAACCTTATTCAAATTTGAAGCTTTGAATTGATTTTTCAAAAATTGGGAGATAATCTTTCTCTTCACCTTTGAACCAATTCATTGTAATTCTATAGAGTTTATCGCCGTTTATTACAAAGTATACTCTTGAAAGCGCATCCCTGCGAGCAGTATAACTCATTACATAAGCATCTTTTCCACCAAGCTTAGTTTTTTGTGGAGAAGCATTGTTATAATTTGCCCTGTTTTCTTCCACAATATTATCAAGTTTTTTGTTTTTCGAAGCATCAATCACATCCACGATGATATTGCAATCAGCTCTGCGCTGTCCAATATAGTTTTTGGATTCAAGCACACCTCGCGATGGTCCTTTTTCAGCAGAGAAATTATCGGGAATTTTGATTGAATAATTTAAGCCCGATTTTGTAATTAAAGTTGCAGATGGTAAAGGAGCTTCTGTTATTGTAGTGACTGTGTCAACTTTGGTTTGTGGAAATTTGCCGGGCTTGAACGACTTTATAGCTCGATTAATTGCTTCATTGTATTTGTCATAAGTATTATCAAACGCTTCGATTTGAAAAACATTGACGGTTGTTGGATCGTTTTGCAAGATATACATTTCGCCATAAAATACACCGCTGCTCAACTCAAAAGTATAAGTCAATTTTTTGGCGGGAAATCCTGCAAATTCTACGTCCTTTGTTTCATACACATCATCAGTGAATTTTTTGACTTTCGTGATGACGCTGTCCATTGTCATAGTGGAATCCATTTCAAATAGATTAATATCAATTTTTGTCCCAGGAAAGCCCTCGGGATCGTAGCGAACAAATCGTGATTTAGCTTCGGCAGCATTGAAGATAACAAATCGGATTGGATTAGTTGTTTTTTGCCAATTTTTTGGATATTCAATACTCAAACCCGTATTGTTATCAGTATAAGTCTCATAACCTTTGACTTCGGGTGCTTTCGGACCGCGCGAACAACTTGCTGCAAATAAGACTATTGAAAGGAAAGTAAATAATGTTGTTAATTTTTTCATATCAACCTCACAATAATAAAATGAAATTTAATTAAAAAGCAAAATTAAGAAAAAACAATGGGAGAAAAGTTAAGAAAACAAATTTAATTTAATAATGCACCTTCTTTTATCCACTGCCGAACGCCATGGATCTGATTCGGAGTTATCGATCCTCGATAAAAATAAGTTAAGTGAGGCAATCGATTTTCTAAAATTTGAACAAGAATGCTTCCATCAGGATTAGAAGGAATAACCAAGCCAGGATTAAGCATAATTTCAAAATAATCATCCAAAACCACTCCTCCTGCACGAGAATATCCACTATGGCACCCCGCATAAGCGCAATTATAACGCAAAAATGGTAGTACTTGGTCAGTGAATTTTACATTAGTTTCTGGAAAAATTATATTCTCATAATTAGGGAAAGTACTTGTTTCACTGCATCCGCCAATTAAGATGATTAATTGAGCAATTGAAAAAAGGAGCAATATATACTTGATTATCTTCATTTAAGAATAACTTTCATCAAGGTTTGGAAATTCGGAATTCTTAATATCTTCAAGATAATGGGAAGCTGAATCGCTCATTTCGTCACGCAGATGTGCGTAATGGCGAACAAATCGAGGTGTAAAATCGGTAGTGATACCAAGCATATCAGTATAAACCAGAATTTGACCATCGCAGTATGGACCCGCCCCAATACCGATTGTAGGTATGGAAAGTTCCTTAGTAATTCTTTCAGCCAATTGCGAAGTAATTTTTTCTAAAACAATAGCAAAAGCACCTGCTTCTTCAAGCATTTTTGCATCGCGGAAAATTCGGTCAGCTTCGTCTGGAGAAGTGCCACGAGTGCGATATGTACCGAATTTATTTATGCTCTGAGGAGTAAGTCCCAGATGACCCATCACGGGTATTCCCGATTCAGTGAGCATTTTGACAGTATCAACTACAACACTGCCACCTTCAAGTTTCACTGCCTCAGCACCTGCTTCTTTCAAAAGACGTCCTGCATTATAGAAAGCATCTTCCTTTGAAATTTGATAAGACATAAAAGGCATATCGGCAACAAGCAATGCTCGTTTTATACCATTCTTTACAGCAGTAGTATGATAAATAATTTGCTCAAGTGTCACAGGAATTGTTGTTTCAAGTCCCTGCACAACATTGCCGAGAGAATCTCCAACTAAAATCACATCAAGTCCTGCTTCATCAAAGATTCGGGCGATGATTGCATCATAGGCTGTTAATGATGCAATCTTTTCGCCTTTTTCTTTCATTTCTTGCAATCGTAATGTTGTTACCTTGCGATCATCAATTTTAATATTTTTTGACATAAAATTATGTTAAATAAAATTCAGTGCATTTTTGAGATCATTAATTTGATCATCAACATCTTCAATTCCAATTGATAAACGAACAAGTCCGTCAGTAATTTTTGCTTGCAATCGCGATTCTTTATCCATTCCCGCATGGGTCATTGAGGCGGGATGTTGTATTAAGGATTCAACTCCACCAAGACTGACAGCTAATTGGAATAACTTCACATTGTTCATCAATTTGACGCCTGCATCATAGCCACCTTTTAATTCAATTGAAATCATCGAACCGCATCCCTTCTGTTGTTTTTTTGCAAGTTCATATTGAGGATGACTTGGCAAACCTGGGAATAAGACACTTTCAACTTGTATATGAGTTTCGAGAAATTCCGCCACTTTTTGTGCATTTTCTTGCTGTCGCATTACGCGAAGATTCAATGTTTTCAATCCTCTATGAACCAAAAAAGAATTGAAAGGATCAATAACTCCACCAAAATGATTGCTCATTTTTCTTAATAAAGCATAATTCTCTTGGTTATTTACGACAATTATTCCTGCAACAACATCGGCATGACCATTTAAATACTTCGTCATACTATGAATAATAAAGTCCGCTCCATATTCAAAAGGTTTTTGCAAAATTGGACTCATAAATGTATTATCGACTGCAAAATATAACCCTTTTTCCTTTGCGATTTGATTAATTGCTGACAAATCTGTGATTGCCATTGTCGGATTAGCAGGTGTTTCAACATAAATCATACGTGTATTTGGTTTCAGCGCTTGCTTTACAAGTTCGATATCGCTTGTATCCACAAAAGTAGTTTCAACGCCGAATTTTGGCATAATAGTAGAAAGCAACACAGATGTGGCACCATACACGGATTCGCTGCAAATTAGATGATCGCCTGATTCCATTACTCCCGAAATAAGAAGATGAACTGCCGCCATACCACTGGCACATCCTATTGCTTTGTATCCGCCTTCAAGTTCTGCGATTGCCTCTTCCATCACTTCAATTGTAGGATTGCCAAGACGTGTATAAATAAATCCTTTTTCCTCGCCCTTGAAAAGTTTTGCACCATGTTCTGCATTTTTAAATTTGAATGTGGATGTTTGATATATAGGAGTTACAACCGAACCAAGCTCATCGCTCGAGCTACCTGCATGCACACAAAGAGTGTTAATTCCAACGTTTTGATGATTTTTCATTTTTTTAATAATTTAAAAATGCAAATTAACACTTTTGAAAATTTATAATTTGTGAAGAATTAAAACTTTTATTTTAAATTTGTATTTTAAATATATTTCAAAATGAAAAAAATAGTCTTTGCTTTTTTTATTTGTTTTATTCCTGCATTAGCTCAAAAAAGCGATTTTCAAAAAGCCTATGATGCTTTTCAAAATGGATACTATTCTGAATCGGCTGATTCATACTCTAATATAATTAATTTTAATCCGAATTTTATCCCTGCATACTTTGCAAGAGGAGTATGCTATCTCAATTTGCAAGAGTATCAGAAAGCAGAAATAGACTTTTCCAAAGTACTAACAAAAAATGAAGAAGATCCTAATGCCTTGCTTGGTCGAGCGATTGCTTGTAGAAATTTAAAAAAATACAATGAAGCCATTCGAGATTTAACCCGTTGCATCAAAGTGAATCCTACGAACTATCAAGCATATTACGAACGTGGAAATATTTATTATCTTATTCAGCAAGATATGAATGCTCTTGTTGATTATAATAAAGCAATAGAACTCAAAAATGATTATGACCTTGCTTATTATGGGCGGGCATTAATTTATTATTTCCAAAAAGAGGATAAATCAGCTATTAAAGATTTCGAGACATTCATAAATATGCATAAATTACAAGATACAACATATAAAGATGCTGTAAGAATACTGAAATACTTGAAGGAACAAGATTGATGCGAATTGCGTATTTATCAACATTTTATCCATTTCGCGGAGGTATTGCCCAATATAACGCATCATTATATCATCAACTTGCAAGAAATGCAGAAATTAACGCTTATACTTTTACTCGTCAATATCCTTCTTTTTTATTTCCAGGACAAAGTCAATTTGTTTCATCATCTGATCCCGTGGACACAATCCGGTCAAAGCGAATTTTGGATTCAATAAATCCATTGAATTGGCACTTAGCAGCAAAAGAAATCCAATCGTGGGAACCTGATTTGCTTTTATCAAAGTTTTGGATGCCATTTTTTGCACCTTCTTTGGGTAAAGTTTCGAAAATATTGCACAAAAAGAATACTAAGTCTATCGGAATATTGGATAATGTCATTCCACACGAAAAGAGATTATTTGATATATCTTTAATAAAGTATTATTTGCGATGGCAAGATGGCTTTATTGTGATGAGTGAGCAAGTGCTTGATGATTTGCATCAATTTGTCCCAAATGCAAAATATGAATTCTTCCCACATCCGATTTATTCGCACTTTCAACCCAATATTCCATTGCAAGAAGCGAGAGAAAAGTTAAATATTCCCCCAAATAAAAAAGTACTTTTGTTCTTTGGTTTTATTCGAGATTATAAGGGATTGGATATATTGCTTAACGCATTGAAATTGCTTCCTCAAGATTATCACTTAATTATTGCAGGTGAAGTATATGGCAATTTCAATAAATATCAGGAGATAATTGACAGATTGCAATTGCAAAGCTCGATTACGCTTCTAAATCATTATATTACAGATGACGAGGTGCCGGGTATTTTCTCAGCATCAGATGTTTGCGTGCTTCCATATCGCTCTGCAACACAAAGTGGGATTATTGGCGTTGCATACCAATACAATTTGCCCGTCATTGCTACTAATGTTGGAGGTTTGCAGGAAATGATAACACCGTATAATACAGGATTAATGGTTGAAAAAATTGACCCTACCGAGCTTGCAAAGACAATCGAGCAATATTTTAATAAAAATTTAAAAGAAAAATTCAGTGCAAATATTAATTTATTCAAATCTAAATATAATTGGGAAAATCTTGCCCAAGCAATATTAGATTTATATAAGAGAATCCTCTCGCAATAACACCTTGCAAAAATAATATTTCTGCCAAAATGAGCAAAACGAAGAAGGAACTCTTCACTCTATCAATGGTCATCCCTCAATTTTGAATTTACAATCCATTCAAACCTAATTTTATATAAACTTAAAGATTTGAAGTCATTGAAATTGATGCTTTTGATGTAACTATATACAATTCAGCATCATTTATCTTATTATTTCTTTGTATTTTAAAAATGACCTCAATTTTAACCATAGATAAATTAATTATGAAAAAAGTGGGATGTATAAATATTTAATTAATATGAAACAGCCATAGCAAACGGATTTTTGAAAAACTATATATAAAAGAAAAAAATTATTTATCCATTCATCATTTCTTTCGCGATTATTTACTTTTTTTTAAGTAATTTAGAAAATTTTATAAATACAATTTTCATAAACTTAACAAAAACTTAAAGGTGTCTTATGAAAGAATATGAAGCAAAGGATATACGTAATATTGTTCTTTTGGGACCTATGGGCTCAGGTAAAACTTCATTTTCTGAATCTATTTTATTTCAATCGGGAATTATTAATAGAAAGGGTTCTGTCGAGGATGATAACACGGCTTCGGATTATACTGAAATCGAGCAAGAGAAGGGCTTTTCTATATTTTCTTCTTTAATGTATTCAGAATGGAATTCCACAAAAATTAATTTTATCGACACACCAGGACTTGAAGATTATGTGGGTGAAATGCTCAGTGGGATCCAAGTTGCAGACGCATCAGTAATCTTTGTAAATGCAGTTAATTCAGTAGAATTCCACACAAGCATTCTTTTTGATAGAGCAAAATCTCTTCAAAAGCCAATTGCTTTTCTTGTAAATAAACTTGACTCCGAGCAAATCGATTTCGATAAAATTCAAAATGAACTGGTCGGTTCATTTGGTGGAAAAGCAGTATTAGTGCAATATCCACTTAATTCAGGGTCAGGCTTCAATGAAATTATTGATTTGATAAAAATGAAATTGTTGAAATTTTCTCCTGATGGTAAATATACAGAGGAAGAAATTCCTGCAAGTTTTGCTGATAAAGCAAATGAATTGCGAAGTTTAATTATTGATTCCGTTGCAGAGACTGACGAGGAGCTTATGCTGAAATATTTTGATACGGGCAATCTGGACACGGAAGAATTGATAGAAGGTTTAAAAAATGCTTTTTTGAAATCTGAAATTTATCCTATCCTTGTTGCTTCTGCAAGGCAAAATATTGGTGTCAATTCATTTCTGGATTATGTGACTAATTATTTCCCAAAAGCAAGTGATATTACTTACAAAACCGATTCGCAAGAAATCAAGCCCAATGCAAATGTGCCAACTTCTTTATATGTTTATAAGATATATTCAGATCCTAAACTTGGAGATTTAACTTATCTAAAAGTGGTTACAGGAAAATTATCATCAGGCGTTGAGTTGATCAATCATCATCGAGGTTCTTCTGAAAGGTTTAGCCAAGTTTATGCGGTGCAAGCTAAAAAGCGAGACGAAATTGCATCGATTCAAGCAGGTGATATAGGTGCTACTGTTAAACTGAGAAATGCAAAAGTTGGCGATACTTTCCACGAAAAAAGCTTTGATACGGCTTATCCGCAAATTGTTTATCCAAAACAAAAAATTAGAATAGCAGTTGTTCCAAAAACAAAGGGTGAAGAAGAAAAGGTTGGCACAAGCTTGCATCAAATTGCTTTGGAAGACCCTTCAATTATTGTTGAGCATTCCCCTGAATTAAAGCAAACAATACTTTTTGCACAAGGTGATCAGCAATTGCAATTAATAAAATGGCGGCTTTCTAATAGATTTAAGGTTGAAGCGGAATATATCGATCCGCGTGTGCCATATCGCGAGACTATTACGAAAGCAGCACGAGCCAGCTACCGTCATAAAAAGCAAACCGGAGGAGCAGGGCAATTTGCAGAAGTGCATATTTTAATCGATCCTTGGTATGAAGGGGCTCCTAATCCCCCTGATTTAACAATCCGAGGGCGAGAGCAGATAGATCTACATTGGGGTGGCAAACTTGAATATATCAGCTGCATTGTTGGTGGAGTGATTGATCAACGCTTTATGCCTGCAATCCTGAAGGGAATAATGGAGAAGATGGAGGAGGGACCTCTCACAGGTTCATTTGTTCGTGATGTGCGGGTGTTTGTTTATGATGGCAAGATGCACCCCGTTGATTCAAATGAAGCAGCCTTCAAAACTGCAGGGCGCAATGCTTTTAAAGAAGCATTTGTGCAAGCTGCTCCGAAAATTCTTGAACCAATTTATAATGTCGAAATTAAAGTTCCTGAGCAATTTGTTGGTGATATTATGAGCGATTTGCCCTCTCGCCGTGCTGTCATACTCGGTATAGATACAGAAGGTAAGATGCAAATTATCAAAACAAAAATGCCCCAAGCAGAACTTGATAAATATTATTCTGCACTGAAATCGATGACGCAAGCGAAAGGTACATTTACTTATGATTTTGCAGAATACCAAGCTCTTCCACCTAATGTGCAGCAAGAATTAATCGAAACATATACTAAACAAGCACAGGAAGAAGAATAATCTTTAAAACTCATAAAATAGGGTTGTCTCAGAAGTGGCATTATCGTAATCTTGAAGGGCTTATTTGGCACTTTTTGAGGCAACCTCTATATTTTTAATGAAACAAAATAT
>DIEP01000085.1 GCA_002418685.1 Ignavibacteria bacterium UBA5771 | reverse complement strand
GAAATCAGTGCCTTGCATTGGAATATAACGCAACTGAGTTTGTGTGCCTTGCATATAGCCCTTGCCCGTAATGCCGCCACTCCCAACTGCAAGAACAGATTGGGCAACATTATATCCGATGTCTTTTTTATTTGAACCTGGATCTAAAAATGTGCTGATTCGAGCTTTCTGATGGGGTTGGAGAGTTTCGTAAACTAACGGTGCAGAAAATACTATTGCTACGCATAAGGCAATTGCAACAGTGGTTGTGGAGATTTTTCTCTTAAAGAATAATGAGACAATAGTAAAAATACCCAAACCAATCCAAGGGAAAGCTCCACCTTTGAGAGAAAAAAGCAATAATATAGGCATCGAAAGTATTGTGAAAAGTGCATAAGTATTGAATCCTGACCAAAAAAGTATTCCTAAAAGCATAGCAAAATAAACTGTTGCAGTCCCAAAATCGGGTTGAACCGAAATTAATATCGCAGGTAAAAGGAATGTCCCAAGAACAATTAGGAATGTTTGCAAGTATTTTATGCTGACATTAACATTGGAAAATATAAATGCAACTGCGAGCAGAGTGGCTAATTTTGCGATTTCGCTTGGCTGAAACGATCGTCCTGCTATGATTATCCACCCTCGAGTGCCATAAATTGATGTCCCCAAAAATAGCGTTAGAATCAAAAGCAGAATTGCAATAATATAAATTGGAATTGAAAAATAGTGTAGCCATTTTTCGGGAGTAAACGCAAAAAATATAAGAATAAAAATTGATATTCCAAAAGACATCAACTGATTCTCGAATTGATTATTATCTGGCAAAGTCGCCGTAGCGCTATAAATCGATGCAAATCCAATAAAAGTCAATGCTAATACAGGAATGAGCAATTTGAAATCAATATAATCCCAAAATTTCTTTTCAACCGATATTGTTTTCATAAATAACTATCCAATTATCAAATCAGCCGCTTGCTTATATCTCTCATAAGTTTTTTCAATAATCTCCTTCGGCAACGCGGGTGGTGCTGAATTGCGATCCCAACCCGTGCTTAATAAATAATCACGCAACACTTGCTTATCATAATTCATTTGTGGAATGCCAATTTTATATGTTTCCCGCGACCAATAACGCGACGAATCGGGCGTTAAAGCTTCATCAATTAAAAGAATATCGCCATTGCTATCCAATCCAAATTCAAATTTTGTATCAGCAAGAATCAGTCCGCGTTCATAAAGATAATTATGTGCAAAATTATATAGAGCAATCGATATTTCTTTTAATTTCATTGCATATTCAGGTTGAATTATACTCTGCATTTTTTGGAAAGATATATTTTCATCGTGTCCCTCTTCTGCTTTTGTGGAGGGAGTGAAAATTGGCTCAGGGAGTTTCTCGAATTCTCTCAATCCCGCAGGCAATTTGATCTCATTGCAAGTGCCATTTGCTTGATATTCCTTCCAAGCAGAGCCTGTAATATATCCTCGCACAACGCATTCGATTGGAAATGGATGCGTCTTTTTAACAAGCATCGAGCGGTCTTTCAATTCATCTTTATATTTTTGTAAAATCTCAGGATATTCTTCAATTTTATCTGTAATGAAATGATTTTTAACTATATCCAAAGTCTTTTTGAACCAAAATACTGCAATTTTATTCAATATTTTGCCTTTATTTGGAATTGGCTCATTCATTATATAATCAAATGCCGAAACACGGTCAGTTGCCACAACTAAGAGCATATTATCGAAGTCATAGACATCGCGGACTTTCCCACGCTTGAATAGTTTCAAATCCTCGAAATTCGTTTGCTTAATTCCTTCCATAAATTATATTTTTGAAAATTCATTATAAAAATGAGCCGAAGATAAAATTCCACCGAAATAATTATCAACTGCGAAGCTTTCATTTGGTGAATGTATATTATCATTCGGAAGCCCAAATCCCATCAAAACAACAGGCGAATGAAGAACTTGCGAAAATTTCTCCACAACGGGTATTGATCCACCCTCGCGCATAAAGACGACATCCTTGCCAAATGCTTTTTTAAACGCACTAATTGCACTCCTTATTGCATCATTATCGGGGTCAATCCGCACTGGATTTGCACCCGAAAGAGAAGTGATTTTGACTTTTACAGTTGGAGGTGCTAATTTTTTGATGTGTTCAAGCACAAGCTTGATGATTTTTTCAGCGTTTTGATTGGGAACAAGCCTGCAGGAAAACTTTGCCCATGCCTTTGATGGAATTACGGTCTTGGAACCTTCGCCTGTATAACCTCCCCAAATGCCGTTGCAATCTAATGTTGGACGTGTCCACACTTTTTCCAAAGTGGAAAATCCCATTTCGCCATCGAGTTCGCGAACGTCCAAATCTTTTTTATAATTTTCCAAATCAAATGGCAATTTCTCGAAATTTGATCTCTCTTCTTCGGTCAATTCAAGCACATCATCATAAAAGTGTGGTATAGTGATGCGCCCATATTTATCTTTCAATTGCGTTATCATCCAAGCAAGCACTTGGATTGGATTATCGACTGCCCCACCAAATGTTCCCGAATGTAAATCGCGATTTGGACCCTCCACTTCAACCTCGAAATATGCTAAACCACGCAGCGCATAGCAAATTGATGGCAAACCCGCTTGGAACCATTCTGTATCTGAAATTAGCACAGTGTCGCACTTCAATAAGTCGGGGTTTTGCTCGATAAATTCCTCAATATGCGTTTCTCCTGCTTCTTCTTCACCTTCGATAATGAATTTTAGATTTACAGGAATTTTCGCATCAGTTTTAAGATAAGCTTCGGCGGACTTAATATGAGTGAAAACTTGCCCTTTATCGTCGGCTGAACCACGTGCAAAGATTTTTCCATTTTTTATGATGGGTTCAAAAGGTGGATTATCCCAAAGATTGATGGGATCAACAGGTTGAACATCATAATGCCCATAAACAAGCACTGTCTTGGCTGACGTTCCTGCACCCAGCCATTCCGCATAAATAAGCGGATGACCGTCGGTTGGTATTAATTTTGCATTTTCGATTCCCGATTTTTTAAAATTTTCGACTAACCATTCTGCGGCTTTATTTATATCAGCTTTATGCGATTGTTGGCTGCTAATGCTTGGAATTCGCAGGAATTCAAATAATTCTTGCAAATTCTGCTCTTTATTGTTTTCCAAATATTCAATAACTTTTTCCATTTTAAATTGTATTTTAATATTATAAAAAAGCAAAAATAAATAATTATTAGCTAATCTTTTATAAAATGAATTTTGAAAATAATATTTTTTTCTTATATTGCATTTTTATAAAATGATATATTAAAAAAGTAAGCAAAGCAAAGATTATATATAAAGTATTAATAGATGCTGTGTGATTCAATATGGAGGCAATTTTATTTATATAAATTAAGTTGCTATGTTAATTTTTCAATAATAACTAAAAAAGGAGGTTTGTTATGAAAGGATTAACACAAGATCACAAGAAGGTGCAGAACCTCTAGGATTTTGGAGATGCATATATAGGTTGGGGGAATGCTTACTAACAATCAACCAAATATAAGTAAACTGCCCGATACGATGACAAATCTAATACTTATGAACAAATTCCGTTCTGCTATTTATTGTTTTCCAAGTATTCAAAAACTTTTTCCATTCTAATACGTATTTTACATATTATAAAAAGTAAGACTAAATCAAATTTTTCAATTATTGTCTTTTCTATGGAAATATTACAAGTAAATTCAATCTCAAAGCAATTCGGAGACTATAAAGCTGTTGATAATGTGTCCTTTTCTGTGGATGAAGGAAAAATCTTTGGATTATTAGGACCCA
>DIEP01000037.1 GCA_002418685.1 Ignavibacteria bacterium UBA5771 | reverse complement strand
AAGAAATCAAGCAGTTTATCTTCATTCCAATTTTGCAAATCGAATGAGCTGGGATCTGTAATACCATCAGAATAAATATAAAGTGTTGAGTGCTCGGGTATATCAATTTCTGCCGAAGTAAATATTGCATTTTCGTCTGTCCCAATAAGTATATTTTGCGATTCCAAAGATAGAATTGGAGAGCTGCCATTTGTTAAAAAAACAGGTGGATTTCCTGCTCCCGAATATTTCATCTTTCGTGTTTTTTTATTAAAAAGTGCATAGAAAATTGTGAAAAACAGGAAATTATGCTTTTGGATTGGAAATGCTTTATTAAGCTCATCAAAGACTTTTTCAGGAATATGGAAATCTATATCAGGGAGAGTGCGGAATCGCAACATATTTAATACACTCACAGATTGCAAGGCTGATGCCACACCATGCCCCGAAACATCCAAAAAATAAATCGCAAAATTATCTTCATCAATCCAGTTATATCCAAATGAATCACCACCTAATTTTTGAGATGGAAGGAATATCCAATCCGTTTCCACTATATCATTGGTAATTTTATTTGGGAGAAGACTATAAACATAATCAGCCGCAATAATTATTTCATTATTTAATAATCGATAATATCGTTCTATCTCTTGTTTGGAATCTTCCAATTGTGCATTAATTTTTGATATTTCTGCCATTTTCCGAGAAATAACTTCTTTGGAAAGTTTCAAATCAATATGAGTTTTTACCCTTGCGAGCAATTCTTTTTTATTGAAAGGTTTAGTGATATAATCAACTCCACCTACTTCAAATCCATGCAGAATATCTTCTTCGACAGCGCTAGCTGTGAGGAAAATTATTGGTATATCAGATAAGTCGGGATTGTTCTTTATTATTTTAGCGAAAGAAAATCCATTTATATCAGGCATCATTATATCGAGCAATATCAAATCAGGATGAATTTTCTCCAATTGCTTCAATGCTTCTTTTGCATTTGTTGCTGCTTCAATTTCATAATTATTATCTTGCAAAAGTATAGCAAGCATTTGGATATTTTGCTCGACATCATCTATTATCATTATTTTAGGTATATATCCTTCAAGATATTTTTGCATCTTTTGACTCTTTTGACTCTTTGAAATTATCAATCCATTTCAAAATTAAGTTAAATAGAAATAATGACAATATTATCCCAATCAAATCTGAAATAAAATCATAAATATCAGATGTCCTTCCCGGAACAAATCTTTGGTGAAATTCATCGCTCATTGGATAAATAATACCAATTATTAACACAAGTAACATTTGAGGGAACCTCTTCATTTTAATAAACACAGTATGCACAAACAATTGAGTAGATATTCCATAAAAAAAGAAGCTCGTTAAATGCAATAATTTATCATAATCTAATATTTTCTGTGGTAAATAATATACTTTTGGCATCGATGAAAAATAATATATCGCAGCAGAAAAAATTATCCACTGGACTACAAAAAGGGATTTCCAAAATAACTTCATTTTATGCTTTTAAATTGTGAAGAATAGTATCAAGTGTGCTGATTATAGAAGACGAAGTGAGAGTTTCTTGCGAATATTCATTAGCATAATAATCACCTGCCATGGAATGGATATATGCACCCAAAGAAGCTGCTTCTAATGGATTCAAGCCTTGAGCAATAAGTCCTGCAATAATTCCCGTCAGAACATCCCCACTTCCTGCTGTTGCCATCCCCGGATTGCCCCCTAAATTCCAGAATGAATAATCTCCATCTGTAATTATGCTTGGCACGTGCTTTAGAAGAATTGTGCAATTTAATTTCTCTGCCCACTCCTGAGCCAATATATTCGTGTTTTTGCTGATTGTATCCCTATCTATTCCCGTAATACGAGAGAATTCGCCCGTATGTGGCGTAAGAATAATATTCTTTCTCAAAATAGATTTATTATTAATGACTTTCAAGGCGTCTGCATCGAGAATCACAGGAAGTCCTTCAGGCAATTCCTCAAGCAATTCAGAAATTACATTCAATGTAGTTTCATTATCGCCAATTCCTGGACCAATTGCAAGCACAGTTGCTTTTTTTATTGCTGCCAAGATATATTGTTTTGCATTTGAATCAATAAATCCATTGCTATTGGATGGAAGCTCTGTGGGAATAATTTCGGGAAGCACAGCAGGATGAATAATGGGCGAAAGTAAATATACAAGCCCCGCACCGATTTTTATTGCTGCATTAGCAGAAAGTACGGCGGCTCCCGGATAACGTTTTGACCCCGCAAGAATTACAACTCTACCATAATCAAATTTCGAGGAAATACGTTTTCTTGCAGGCAATAGCGATGCAACATCAATATCTTCCAAAAATGCAATTTTTGATATATTTGAAATAATTTTATCAGGCGAACCAAGATTGGCAATATGCTTTTCTCCGCATAGATTTATACCTTCGTTCAGTAGCATACCGGATTTCAAAGCATACATCGTTATCGTGTAATCTGAAATTAAAGCGTCGGGATGTGCGAAACCTGTTTCCGAATTAAGCCCTGTTGGGACATCAATCGCGATTCTGATTGTTTTAATTTTATTAACTTTTTGCAAAATATTAACTACCAAACCCTTTAAATCCTCTGTTCCGCCAACACCAATCAGTGCATCTAATATAATATCAGCCGAAAAATCATATTTATCAACATCAATTTCGCTTTCAAGATGATCCATTGGAATTTCCATCTGATTGGCAATTGCGAAATTCTGATAAGTTTCAGGGCTCATTTTGATTTCTGAACCAATCCAAGCAATGCGAACCGCATATTTATTAGCAAGATGACGAGCAGCTGCAAATCCATCACCACCATTATTACCGTTGCCACAAAGAATGAGCAGATGTGGATTTTTTATATTATTTTTTTGAATAATTTCATCAGTGAATTCGGAGACTGAGCGCCCTGCATTTTCCATTAATAATTCTCCGGGAATTTTATATGTCTCAATGGCAGTTCTGTCTGCCAGTCGCATTTCATTGGGTGTTAATATAAATTGCATTCGTAAATTCTATTTTTTGCTAATTTACAAACTTTCAATGAACTCATAAACATTTTCTTGAAATTTACGTATTTATATTAATGAAAGTAATAAAAAACGTGGAAAGATTTTCTCATTTGCTCAATTGGTCAAAAAAGCAATTGCTTATTATGGCAAGCGCTTTCCTTGTATTGAGGATTATTGGAGATTTTGTGCTTTCCTCTTCTTTCGGTTATTTTTCATTCGAGGATAATTTACTGTGGAAATTTATAACAACGTTTTTGATTATTGCTACTGCCACAGGTTATCTTTCATATTTATTAAAAAATGATTTAAAAGAATACAAAGAGAATTTCTCCGAAAAATTTTCAGAGGATTTATATTTCTTGCTTTTGCTTTATGTGATTGGATTTGCATTAAGTTTTCCAAATTTCAATGATCCCGAATTATTCAGGAAAGCAAGCCTGCCATATTATGTATTTTTCCAAATTATTGGCTGGTATTTGCTTGCTATGAGTTTTTTTACAATCAATTTGCTTTTTAAATGGTTGATTGCTCGCAAAACTAAGCGAACAAATGCGAACCTTAAATTTTTCAAAATTGTATTTGCTCTAATTCTTTTTCATATTTTTATTTCAAGTGGTTTGCAATATCTCTTTGGATGGGGAGCATTATCTGACACAACAAATGCTATTATCCAAATTCTATTCTGGGCAAGTGGAATCTTGATGTTCTTTATGCCATTGAATACTAATTGGGTGAAATTCGTTCAAGGCAAAGAAAAACGGAAAATATTCTGGTATTCAACGATTCTTGTAATCTTTGCATATACTATCACTCAGCAGATTGGGTCCTCTGATTCAGGTATATTTTTCTCCACAAATCAGATCTTTCCAAAATTGAACTTGCTTGTATTTTATCCGACTTTGCTATTTACTATATTTTCTTTCAGGATATTAGTTGCATCGAGAGCAAGAAAGGGTAATTTGGCTGATGATAGACGCAATTTAGAAATCTTGACACTATCGAATTTCAATAGATATATTCTTGAAGCTAACACAACGAACAGGCAGCAATTACACCATAATTTTATGGATGCAATTCTCTCAATTGTTCCTGCTGATTTTGGTTGGATTGAAGAATATACGAATCATAATTATGAAATTTCATATTTCCATAATACTAATATTCAAGCGATTCAGAATTTTCATTCTGTGGATGGGTTTGATGAATTTATTCAAAGGATTGAATCACCTGAAATTATAAATGATATACGGGACGAAATGATTCCCGTTGATGAGTTTGTGCATGGCTCTGTTGCGATTATTCCATTATTTGAGCAAAAACAGAAGATTGGAGCAATTGTTCTGTGCAGATACGAGGATTATGCTTATGATATCGAAGAATTGCAATTTTTGCGGACATTCGCGGACAATATGGCTGTTGCTGTTGCGAATTCTTTACTATTGGAGGAAGCTATCGAAAAACGCCGTTATCAAATGGAATTAATGTATGCACAAAATATCCAGAAGAAAATCATTCCCTCAAAATTTCCCGAAATTGCGAATTATTCAATTGCAGGTATATCGATTCCCGCGAATGAGCTTGGCGGTGATTATTTTGATTTGATTCATTTGAAAGGTGGTATCCCAACGATTTTGATTGGCGATGTGTCAGGGAAGGGTGTCAGCTCTGCGCTTTATCTCGCAGAATTAAAGGGTATTGTGCTTTCGATTGCAGATAGCGTTTCCACTCCGATCGAATTGGTGACTAAACTTAATGCAATCCTATATCCAAATATTGAAAAGCAAATATTCATTACTCTTTCAGCAGTTTCACTGTTAGATGATTCGGGTAATATTAATTACATTCGAGCAGGGCATACACCACTGATGATTAAACAGAATAATGTGGTCCGAAGTGTTGCACCTAAGGGTATTGCACTTGGGCTTGCATCCCCAGCAATTTTCAATAATAATCTTGAAGATTATGTGACACGCTTGAATCATCTTGACGTCTGCTTTTTATATTCAGATGGTTTAACGGAAATGCACAATTTACAAAATACTGAATTTGGCTATAAAAGAATAATGGATATTCTTAATAATAATAATTTCCAGAAGGCACAAGATTTGATAGATAATACATTTGGAGAGATTAGTATTTTCAAAAATGATCAAAAGTTGAAAGATGATTTGACATTAGTTTCATTAATATATTTAGGAAAAAATAATGCAGAATAATGAACTTACAATAATTAGTTCGCAAGATAATGATATTTGCATTGTGCAAATTATAGGTTATCTCGATGCACACACTGCACCTGCGCTTGAAAAGGAAATTCAGCAAATTATAGATAAGGGATTTTCAAAAATAATTTGCGATTGCTCCAATCTCGAATATATCAGCAGTGCGGGATTTGGCGTTTTTATGGAATTTATCGAGGAATTAAGGACCAATGGCGGAGATTTGAAATTCACAGGACTTAATGCAAAGCTGAAAAATTTATATGAATTACTGGGTTTTAACGTTTTATTTGAAATTAACGATGACATTAAAATACTTAAAGAAAAATTTACAAATTAAAGTAGATAATCCGCAATTAAATGTTAAAAAATTACGCATCAAAGCGAAGACTACTGAGCTAAAGCGTGTGCGTGAATTTATGCGTGAATTCGCGGAATCAATTGGATGCTCAGAATATAAATCTTATGAAATACAGTTAGTTGTTGATGAAATTTGCACGAATATTATTCAATATTCGTATCCTCAAAAGGAATCAAAGTTTCAAATGAAATTGATTTGGATTGAATGTGAGGGAAATCAAAAAACGATGATTGTCCGTATAATAGATAAAGGAGTGCCCTTCGATTTGTTGAAATATAAAGCACCTACTATTTCGGAAAATTTACAACATCCTCAAAAAGGAGGTTGGGGGATTCCAATAATCAAAGCTTTTTCAGATAAAATCAAAGTAAAAGAACTTAAAGAGGATCCGACTAAAAATATATTGGAACTACATTTCAATTTAATGTAAAATATTTCATAATTTTGTATATAACTAAAATTTAATTTTACTATGAAGGGATTATTAATGGGTCTTGGGATAATCGGAGGCATTTTGCTCGGATTATTTCCAAAAATTCAATTTCCGAAACCGGTATGGTGGAAAGTAGGGCTAATATTATTTTTGTTTATAGATTTAATTTTAATTTTCCTACCCAACACAGTCGCAAATATCCCTTATGCTAACTATATGGGGAAGCTTGGAGTCACTGATGATTTCAACGTTAAAATTCCCAAATCTTCTATCGAGCAAATTGATGGAAATAATATAATCATAAAAGGTATGGATTATCCATTGGTAGCAAGTGCTGAAAATACTAATAAATTATCGGAAAATAAAAAAGCCACAATTGCAAATGTTGTATTTAATTCAGAACGAAAAGCATTTGAACTCAAAAAGATTTCTGCTAATATTATACCACTTGAATATCCATACATTGTAGAATTGAAAGAAAAGGTGAGAATACTTTTATTACATGTGCCTCTTGCTTGGAATGCGGTAGTAGCATACCTACTCTCGATGATATTCGCAATTTTTTATCTCCGAAAGGAAGATCCGTTCTATGATACTCTTGCTGTATCATCTGCAGGAATTGGAGTGCTATACACAATACTTGCTACTATTACGGGTATGATTTGGGCGAAATTTAATTGGGGAAGCTTCTGGAATTGGGATCCACGCGAGACATCAATTTTTCTATTGCTAATAATTTATTTTGCTTATTTCGCATTGCGTTCAGCAATTGATAAACCTGAAACAAAAGCAAGACTCTCGGCTGTATATTCTATTATTGCTTTTATTTCTGTCCCGTTTCTTGTATTTATTATGCCGCGAATAACTACGGGTTTGCATCCTGGCGCTAAAGGCGAAGGAACTTCAGGTCCCGTTGTCTCTTCGGGTGGAGGAATGATGAACTTCGATTTGATGATTACTTTTTCAATTTCGATGTTCTGTTTTTCATTGCTATTCTTTTGGATTCTGAATTTGAAAATCCGCTCTGATTTAATTGCCAATAAACTAATTGAAAATAAATAAGGATTAAAATGGAATTTTTAGAAAATAATACTCTTTATATCGTCTTAATAATATCTTTGATTATTTGGACGGGCATTGCTTACTATCTTTGGAAAATAGATAATAAAATTAAAAGGTCTGAAGCAATGATAATAGTTAAAAATAATAAAAAAGAAACAAATTAAGATTATTTTCTCTTAATATAATTATTGTTTGTAATTTTGTAACAAATTTATAAGGATAAAATGAAAACTAAATATATTATTATTGGCGTGGTAAGCGTAGTGTTCCTTCTTCTCGCAGTTTTTTCTTTCAGTGCAAATAAAATTGATTACGCAGATTTCCAAGTAGCGAAGCAAAATGGCAAAACTGTCCAAATTATCGGTCAGGTTGAAGATGCCAAAGAATCGATCTATAACCCATCGCAAAATATGCTTGTATTCAATTTGACAGACGAGAAAGATAATACTGAGAAAGTCTATTTCACTGGTCCAAAACCGAACAATTTTGATATCGCACCAATGGTTGTGATCAAGGGGAAATACCAAGATGGAAAATTTGTTGCATCTGAAATTCTAACAAAATGCCCATCGAAATATGAAAGCAAATTTGACGAGAAAGTAGGTAGCAAAATCTAATTTCCCACTAAAATTAAGAGTTTAAAATGTTCGGTACAATTGCAGTATATATTGCGCTCATTATTTCAATAGGTTTAGCCTATCTTTTATTAACAAGCAAAAAGGGGAGCAGATCGATTGAAATAGCAAAAAGATTTTTCCCCGCATTGCCAATTACTTTTCTGCTGATTGCGGCTTATTTGCTTTATAACATATTAATCCATAATTACTCATTCACTTATATCTGGTCCTACTCAAATAATCAATTAGATACATTTCTATTAGCTACTTCGTTTTTCTCGGGGCAGGAGGGTTCATTCTTGCTTTGGGGAACATTAGTGGCAATATTTGGTCTATTTGTTAGGAAATATGCTCGAAACTATGGATATGAAGAGTATGTGCTTGGATTTATTTCGCTTGTGCTTGTATTTATCTCCTTGCTACTGGTTTTCAAAAGTCCGTTTGAATTTATCTGGCAAAGTTTTCCTGACCAAAACATCCCAATCGGATTCAAACCTCCGAATGGTAGAGGACTTAATCCAATTTTGCAAAATTATTGGAATATGATACACCCGCCGACGCTTTTCATGGGGTATGCTTCTTTAACTATTCCTTTTGTTTTTGCAATGGCAGCATTGCTGAAAAAAGATTATCAGAACTGGATAAAAGTTGCAATGCCATGGACATTATTTTCAGCAGGTATTCTTGGCTTGGGAATAATGATGGGTGGCTTTTGGTCCTATGAAACACTTGGTTGGGGCGGCTTTTGGGGATGGGATCCTGTCGAAAACTCATCGTTTATGCCATGGCTGCTGAGTGTCGCCCTTGTGCATACTATGATTATTCAAAGAAAAACCAAAGGACTTGTAAAAACTAATTTCTTGCTTGCAATAGCAGCTTTTGTTTTTGTGATGCTCGCTACATTTCTAACGCGAAGCGGAATTCTTGGGGATACATCAGTCCACTCTTTTGCAGAGCCAGGGCAAACGATTTATATGATACTTTTAGTTGGGTTAATCTTCTTTGCTTTACTTGGATTGATATTGTTCTTTATTAGATATAAAGAATTAAATAATTCTACCCAAAAAATCGAACTATCCACTAATTCTCGCGAATTTGTGCTATCGCTTGGGACTTTGACACTATTTCTCATCACACTAATAGTATTTCTTGGAACTACTTGGCCCATTACGACTGAATTGCTCACGGGCACAAAATCCGCAATTGATATTTCATTCTATAATATATGGATATTGCCTCTTGCAATAATTATCCTATTATTAAATTCAATCGCAATATTTTTCCATTGGAAATCGACTGATTTAAAGAAATTCTTCAAGCAAATTGAAATTCCATTAATAATCAGTGTCGTTATAACAGCGATTCTTGCATTATTAAAGATTCAAAGATTTGATTTTATTTTGCTCACATTTGCTTGTTTCTTTTCTATCATAATGAATGGAATTATGGCATATAGAAACTTAAAGAAAGCAAATATTTACAAAGTTGCAGCAATGAGTTCCCATACGGGTATTGCAATATTACTATTCGGTGTGATTTTGAGTGGAGGATATGCCCAAAGTCAAGTAGTTAGTGCAAAATTGAATGAAACAACTAAAGCATTTGGTTATAATATAACATATCTTGGTTCAATCCAGGTCAATAAAGAGCGGTCTGATCAAGAGCGTTATGAGCATTACTTAAAGTTTGAAAAAGACGGTAAATCAAAAGTACTAAAATCCGTAATCTATTGGAGCGATTATAATAATTGGGAGCAAATGTTTTTGGAACCGGGCATTCGGTCATCTTTCACAAAAGATATTTATATTTCACCTGTTTCTTATGATTTAGAGAGCAATTATCCCACTTTATCATTGAAAAAAATGCAATCTGCTATTGTGCCCATTGATAGCTCGACTATATTCACTCTAGTGGGCTTCGAGATGACGGGAACCGAGACAAACGATAGAGGGCAATTCTTGATGGGAACAACCATAGAAATTCAGCGAGATGGCAAAACTTATTATGATACACTAAATTCGTGGATGGATATGCAGAATCTTCATGGTGAACCCGAATGGCATAATATAGCAGATACTGATATTCAAGTTGCTTTCACAAGTATGGTTCCCAATGGTGGATTGGACGAAACTCTTGCAACTTTTGAATTCAAGAAAGCTTCCGAGCAATCACAATCATCAGCTGCTACATACACTGTCCAAGTGGAAATAAAACCATTTATGTGGTTAGTGTGGGTGGGAGCAATCTTTGTAGTCTTGGGCTTTTTCCTTGCCATTCCAAAAGCAGTAGCGAAGAACAAAATACCCGCACCAACTCAAAAAGTCAAGGAAGAGGAAATTACATTGAAATAATAATCATACGATTATGATTAAATAAAAAGAAAGGTGGAATTATTTTTCCACCTTTTTTTTGTCTGATTTGCAATATTTTACCCGTTTTTTCATTCTTAATTTTTTTTAGCAATAAACAATATGATTAACAATTATCTCCGCTATATAGTTTTTATTTTCATAATCTTATTTGTAAACTTGCCTAATTCATTATTTTCAAAAGAATTTTCAGAAGATGAACTACAAAATCTGAGAGACAGGGATATAATCATTCGAATGATGAACGGCGATATACTTACTTGCAAAATACTCGATTTCGAGCAGTCCGACAGCGTCAATGAAGTAATAACAGTGCAAACACAAATTGGCAAGACCAAAGTATTTTCGTATGAAATTGCAGAAATTCAACTTGTCGAAAAATACAATAGGCAAACTCACCGAATATTTTTGCTTCCCACCGCTGAACCGATTGGGAAAAATCATTTCATTGGGGATTTCGAGATGCTATTTTTTTATGCAGGTGTTGGTATATCTAATTTTTTGTCAATCACAGCAGGAACTTCTGTAATTCCATATATACCTCTTAAAGACCAAATCAGTCTTGTTAATACAAAATTTACATTATACACTATGAATTGGGAATCCTTTGAGGGCAAAATGTCAATCGCCCTCGGTGGAAACTATGCCCTTATGAATACAGAAAATAAATTGTATCATGTCTATTCTTCTGTATCTTTCACTATGCCGAAATCTATAGTTTCTCTTTCAGTATTTACAAAATTTGGAAATCAGGATGTGTATAATGTGCATTTTGATAAGAATTTGTTTGATATGACTTATGAAAATGGTTCATTTGGAATAGCCGCAGGACTTGATACGCGATTTTCCGCCACAAAAGATATACATTTTATAGGAGAGATTTGGAATAGTGACGTAACCCGCCCTACTAACACTGCTGTATTAGTAGGGTTTAGGTTATGCAATACGACTCTCGCAGCAGATTTTGGAGTGGCAATTTCTACCAGTCCATTTTTTATACCATTTGCGAGTTTTGTTTGGACACCATTTTAATTATTTGTTCGTAGCACTGATTTTATCCAATGCTTCTTGTGTTGATTTGAGAATTGGATCGACTGATAAAGTTCCACCCACTGCATTTTCCATCCATATTTTTGGAACGATTTTGCCTTGTGTAAGCATTCGCACCATTTCATTTCCAATGTTCTTTCCTTTGATATATTGCTCAATCTGATATTGAACAATGTGTCCAATTGGATATGCAGGCAAATACAATGGATAATCAATCATGTGCGAATAAATTGCAAGGATTGGCTCGTCTTTTTTCCCAATAACGGGAGCATAATACTTATTCCAAATGTCTTTTGCAATTTGGATAACTTGATTTTTCAATTGGTCAGGTGTTGCGTTTGGATTTTTATACATCCAGTTCCACACTTGCATATCAACAAGCGAAACTCCCATTATTTCATACATTTGCCAATACATATCAATCATTTGCAAAGCTTCTGCATCAGGGTTTTGAGTTTTCATACCGAGTAAATCTAAATCACGCTGTTGAAAGACAAATGCCCATGTTTCAGTGAAAGCAGTATTTGGAACGCCATGAAGCATAAAGTAATCCACATCGTGGAGAGTAATGGTTTGCTCAGTATTATGTCCCAATTCATGAACTGCAATGTTATAACCCTTATAATCCATTCCCTTCCCCTGTGGGATACGCGTTCGTAAATGTGATTTTTGATCACGCATTTCAGCACCCCAAGCATGGCCTGCTCCACGTGCGGGATCAACTTGAATCTTTGATGCAATGAAATTAGATTTTTCGTTTGAAAATCCTAATTTTTGATAAATGTTTGGTATATCCTTCTGGAATGCTTCAACGTTTGGATATTTTGCAGAAGTAATTTTTGTTAGCTCATTTTCGGAAATTGCACCTCTACTTTTAAAACCATCATACCAAATATCAAATGGCTCAAGAGGTCTCCCAAGACGCTTTGAAATTAGCTCTCCAATTTGCTTTGCAATAGGGGAACTGACTAATTGTGTAAATAATTGCTCTACGTCTTTTTCCCTAATTTCCAAATCTTCGTCAAATGTTCTTGCCATGGCGGTCGGCAATTTCGGATAATACTCATCAATTTGCTTTTCTGCAAGGTAATTATTCCAAAGTGTTTTGTATCGAGTGTCGGGTTCGGCTGTCAATTGGACTTCCTTTCCATCCTTATAAGTTTTATTTGTGTATGGATTCCAATTATATTCATTACTATTAATCACTTTTTCGGGAATTGTTTGAGTAATAATGCGTTTCATAACTTCGTAAATCATTTTTTGATGAGTTAATCCATCGGGTTTAGCATATTGGCTCTTCAGTTCGTCGCGCAAATTCCAATGAGTAATTAGTTTCATATCTTTTGGGAAAAAGGTTTGATTTTTATCATCAATTAGATTTCCCATATAAATATTATAATTTACAATATAGTTCTCTGCTTGAGTGAGTGCATCAGAAAAATCTTGCTGGACTTGTGCAGGAATGCGGGAAGTAAAGGCGTCGCCCATACGAGCATAAGCCCATTGCTTGCGAGTCCAATTTTTCCCGAGATCTTCTTTTTCTTGTAAAGTGTAATAAGGGAAATTTAAACTGATTATAAAAGCAATTTTGTTATTGAAAAAATCATCACTCAAATGTGAAGATGGATTATAACTTGCAAAAAGCAAGTCGAAATCGCCGACTTCCCCTTTGTCCAAATCCATTTTCTCACGCAAATCGAGCATTATCTGGTTGAAATGCCCATTAAGTGATTCGAAATTCTTTGAAATCGTGTTGAATACTTCGTCAAGCTTATTTGAATCTACAATGAAATTATCTGCACAGAATTTATTGAAATCTGTTTCGCTTCCGTCTGTGCTTTTCCAAAGGGATGCACATTGGCTCACACCACGTTCAATGCGGAATTTTTCTGATTCGCCATATTTTTTTAATAATTCTGCGACCACTTTGTCCTGTGTGGCTTTGCTAATTACTTTGCCTGTGTCGTCGGTTTGAGTTGTCATTTTATTATTTTGTTGAGTGCAAGCACTGAAGACGAATAATAAGGACACGAAAATAAGAGTCATTAATTTATTCATAATATCCTCAAATTTGTATAACTTTTATAAAATTGTTTTCTTCAATATTATTATCATTCAAACCGGCGACTACTACAACTTTATCACCCGCCTCGATAATATTTTTATTTTTTAATATGTTTTGTATTTGCGAAAAATCAATTTCATTAAAATCAAAATTATCAATTACAATTGGATTAACACCCCAAAGAGTAATCAAATAATGCTGCTTGGCGATATCATCAGTAATTGCAATGATTGGCATATTTGGGCGAAACTTGGAAATGTTTCTTGCAGTATAAGCCGAGCGAGTGATAGTGATAATCACTTTTGCTTCAGTATTATAAGCAAGTACAACTGCTGATTGAGCAATTGCATCAGAAATATTTTCTTTTACACAAAACTTGAAATTATGCTCGATTTTTTTAGGGAAGGCATTTTCGGTTTTTAAAATGATTGAATTCATAAATTTGACTGCCTCAATTGGATATCTACCTATGGATGTTTCTCCACTCAACATTACTGCATCAGTCCCATCAAGCACCGCATTGGCAACGTCAGTCACTTCTGCCCTCGTTGGCATTGGATTATTAATCATTGATTCGAGCATTTGTGTTGCAGTGATGACGGGCTTTCCATATTTGTTTGCATTATGGATTAATTCTTTTTGTAAAATTGGAATATCTTCCAAAGGCATCTCAAGTCCGAGGTCCCCACGTGCAACCATAATTCCATCTGAATTGCTTATGATTTCATCTATATCATCGAAAGCTTCTGATCTTTCAATCTTTGCAATTACAGGCACAGAGCGACCAAAGATTTTCATTGCAGTCCGTATTTCAACTAAATCATTATGCGAACGAACAAAAGAGAGTGATATAAAATCAACGCCTGCTTCCAATCCGAATTTCAAATCGTTCAAATCTTTTTCATTTAATGTGGGTGCCAAGCTCTTCGATTTTGGGACAATTATACCCTTGTGATCTTTTAGAATACCACCTTTTATTACATTTGTATAAATGTTTCTATTATCAACTTTTTTTGCTTGAAGAATTATATATCCATCATCTATAAGTATAATATTATTAGGCTTGACTTCTTTGGGCAAATCTTTATATCGTGTGCTAACTATTTGAGAATTTCCTATTCCAATATCATCAGTTGTGATAATAAATTCGCTATTGTCTTTCAGTTCGACTGCTCCATTTTCAACTTCACTTGTGCGAATTTTAGGTCCTTGAATATCCTGCATAATGCCTATGGTTAATCCGTTTTCCTGTTCGATTTCTCGGATATTCTTTATTACTTGCGAATGTGTTTGATAATCACCATGAGAAAAATTCAAACGAGCAACATCCATTCCATCCCGTGCAAGCTCGAGCAAGGTCTCTTTGGACATACTTGCAGGACCTATCGTGCATACAATTTTTGTCTTTGCGAATTTCATTTATTTTAAATTATGTTACAAATAGTCTTTTATTCCTTTGCTGCGTATGTATTCTATTATTTTGCGAACTTTTTCCGATTCACCACGCTTGCAAATGAGGGTTGCTTTTTCTGTTTCCACAATAATCAAATCTTTGACGCCAATGGTTGCGACCATACGATCCCTTGCAAGTATATACGATCCTTCTGTTTGCAAAGCAATCACCTCTCCATTCAAAAAGTTATTGTGAGTATCTTTTTTTGTTTGGCGATAAACTTCATCCCAACCTTCGAGATCTGACCATTCAAATTTCGAAAGAACACAGTATACATTTTTTGACTTTTCAAGAATACCATTATCAAATGAGACAGTTGGCAAACTGCGATATGTATGGTCTAATTTTCGAGCAAATGACGGAGTGTTCATTACCGATTTAAGTTCAGTAAATAATTTATAAAACTCGGGCAGATTGATTTGCAATTCCTTCCAAAAAGTCTTTGAAGTAAAAACGAATATTCCCGAATTCCAAACAAAATCTCCCGATTGGATAAATCTTAAAGCTGTGCCTTTATCAGGTTTTTCTGCAAAATTCTTGACGTATCGCACATTTTTTTCAAAAAATTCATGGTTTTTGGTGTTATCTATATGAATATATCCATACTGCGTTTCAGGATACGAGGGAATAACGCCAAGAGTCATTATTGCATTCAAAGATACCGCAGAATTCTCGGCAATATCCAAGCAATTAGCAAATTCATCAAGGTTGGAAATAATATGGTCTGATGGGAAGGCGCAAATCAAAAAGTCATCTTCGTAGAATGATTGAAAATGAAGATTTGCATAAGTTATTGCAGCAGAAGTGCTTCTAATATATGGTTCAAGAATTAAATTTTTATTTGGAAGGTGGGGGAGTTGCTCTTTAATTTTATCATAAAAAACTGATTGAGATATAATAAAAATATCTTCCTCATCAAAGAATTTTAATGTCCTTTGATAAGTATTAAAAAGCATAGAGCCTTCGCCAAAGAAATATGAAAATTGCTTAGGTGAAGATTCATTACTAAGTGGCCAAAGACGAGATCCATAGCCACCCGCAAGAATTAATGCAACTTTCTGCATTTTATATTACTTATATTATAATTATTTCGCTATTAACTCGCTGCTTGACGTACGAATTTCAATGAGCAAATCATTGTGTCAGGAGGTAGAGAGATTTTCCATCCTTCTCTTTGTATGTCTCTAACATAAACGGATTTGCCGATTTCAAGTTGGGAAATATCAATCTCAATTGAATCGCTGAGAAATTCGGGTGTTGTTTTAATTTTAATTTTGTGAAGAACTTGCTGCAATTTTCCACCTAATCTAATTCCCTCGGGAGTTCCTTTGAGAACTATAGGCAATTCAGTAATAAGAGTATGGTTCTCGACTAAACCAAGAAAATCGATATGAGTAATCTGCTCAGTGACAGGATCAAACACGATTTCTTTCACAATGCATTTTTTGGGTTCGGAATTATCATCAATATGCAAATTGACAAGTGGTTTATGACTTGTATAAACTATTGTGCGTAAATCAAGAGCTTTAGCATAAACATTTATATTTTCCACACCATAAGCATAGAAGTTAGCAGGAACAAATCCGTGTCTTCTCAGGTCTTCAGCAATTTTGCTACCTGCCTCACGTGTTTTTACATTTAGATCAATGGTTTTCATTTTATTTCCATATTTTAAATTTCAATATTAATATTAAGGTCTATCAATTTATAAAAATTATAAGCCGACATGCTATCTTTCTATATCGAACAATGTGCTAATTGAACGATTGTCATGGGTTCTCAATATTGCTTCAGAAAGCAATTCAGCAACTGAAACAATTTTAAATTTTGTCAAGTTCTGTTTTAAAGGAATGGTATCAGTAACAAAAATTTGTTTTATAGCATCGCTCTGTTCAATTTTTTCAATAGCTTTGCCTGATAAAACAGGATGCGAGCAAATACCATAAATGTCAAGTGCCCCATGGTCTTTTAACGCCACAGCACAATTCAAAAAAGTAGTCCCTGTATCGATAATATCATCCACAATAAAAACATTTTTACCGGTTGGATCGCCAATTATGTTCATAATTTCGGCAACGTTATGATCAGGCCTTCGCTTATCAATTACCAATAAATTTCCTCCCATACGCTTTGCATAAGAGCGAGCGGTTTTCACACCTCCGACATCGGGCGAAGCAATTGCAATTGGGTCAATATCCAATTTTCTTGCCTCTTTTATTAAAGCGGGAGAAGCGTATAAATTATCAAGTGGAATATCGAAAAATCCTTGAATTTGTGAAGAATGCAAATCAATTGTAATTACTCTATCAGCTCCCGATCTCTCAAGTAAGTTCGCAACTAATTTGGCAGTTATCGAAACTCGTGGTTGATCTTTTCTATCTTGTCGTGCATATCCATAATATGGAATAACGGCACAAACACGTTTGACAGAAGCTCGCTTTGCAGCATCAATCAGCATCAAAAGCTCAAATATGTTCTCAGAGGGTGCAAACGTAGATTGAATAATAAATAAATCAACGCCGCGTATATTTTCTTCAAATTTTACCCATAACTCACCATCACTAAAATTTTCAATACTCGTCGGCGTAAGCTCAAGACCAAGTAGGTTCGCTACTTTTTGAGCTAATTGAGGATTTGACCTGCCCGTTGCAATCTTAAAATCATGCATTGTTTCTATCTTGTATTGCTGGGATGGCAGGACTCGAACCTACGAATGGTGGAACCAAAATCCACTGCCTTACCACTTGGCTACATCCCAAATTGATAAATTCATTTATCAAAGATTACAAAATTAAGAAAAAATATATGAATTTAAAATGAATTGGAAAAATATTTTTTTTAAAACAACATTTATTGATTTATTTCTTTGATTTTCATAATTTTGCATTTTATATAATTTACAAATTATGTTTGAAAGTCTTCAAGAAAAACTCGAAGTTGCCTTAAAAAGATTTCGAGGCCAAAATAAAATATCTGATGAAAACATAAACGAGGTGATGACCGAGATAAGGAATGCCTTGCTCGATGCAGATGTCAACCTCGAAGTTGTTAATAAATTTATTGATAATGTCAAATCAAAAGCGCTTGGGCAAGAAGTCCGCGGCGCTTTGCTTCCCGAACAATTAATTGTTAAAATTGTTCACGACGAATTAGTTGAAATATTAGGTGGCAAAGCATCGGATTTGAACATTTCACCGAAACCTCCCACAATTATTCTTGTTGCCGGACTGCAAGGTTCTGGGAAAACTACTTTTGTTGCTAAATTGGCAAAAAATTTACGAAAGAAAGGCAGACATCCATTGCTGGTTGCTGCTGATATTTATCGTCCCGCTGCTATTTTGCAATTGCAACAACTTGCGGAGCAACTGAAAGTGCCTGTTTTCACCGAAGAAAATAAATCAGCAACCGAAATTTCATTGGATGCGGTGGCTTATGCCAAAAAATTCGCTCGGGATACCGTAATTATAGATACAGCAGGACGAACAACAGTCGATGTTGAAATGATGAAAGAAGTGAGCGATATTTCTGCTGCCACTCAACCAACCGAAACTTTATTTGTCGTAGATGCAATGATTGGACAGGATGCTGTTAAAACTGCACGCGCATTTAATGAGAAACTGAGCTTGACGGGTATTGTTCTCACAAAGCTTGATGGTGATACTCGCGGTGGTGCAGCATTATCTGTGCTTGATGTGGTCGGCAAACCAATCAAATTCATCTCAACGGGCGAAAAACTTGACGCTCTTGAGCTATTTCATCCCGATCGTATAGCTTCGCGTATTCTTGGAATGGGCGATATTGTTTCCCTTGTTGAGAAAGCAGAACAAGAAATTGATGAGAAAGAAGCTCAGAAAATGGAGGAAAAACTCCGTAAAAATAAATTTACTTTCGATGATTTTCTTGACCAAATCAAAATGATTAAAAAAATGGGACCCATTAAAGATTTGATTGGTATGTTGCCCGGTATGGACAAACAATTACGAAACGTAAATATTGATGATAATGCTTTTGCAAAAATCGAAGCTATAATTTTGTCTATGACAAAACTTGAACGCGAAAATCCAAGGATAATAAATGGTTCGCGCCGTCTAAGAATTTCCAAAGGGAGCGGAACACGTGTTCAGGATGTTAATAATCTCCTCAAGCAATTCGAACAAATGCAGAAAGCAATGAAAAATGTGGTGCAAGGAAAGAAATTTCCAATGATGCCCAAATTTCCAGGTATGAAATTTTAAATTTAATTTTTTATAAATAAATAATATAATAATATGGTAAAGTTAAGATTACGAAGAAAAGGATCGAAACACAATCCTTTCTATGATATAGTTGCAGTCGATCTTCACGAAAAACGCGATGGTAAATTTATTGAAAAATTGGGATATTATAATCCAACAACTTCTCCAAGCACATTTGTGATTGACCATGAAAAGGCAATTAAATGGTTGAATACTGGTGCTCAACCAACACGTGTAGTGAAAGATATTTTCAGTTATGATGGTGTGCTTTTGCGTCGTGCACTCACTTTTAAAGGCAAAACTCCTGAGGAAATTGAAGAAGCAATTGCCAAGCATAAGCAAATTTCCACTGCCCGCTATCAGAGAAGAAAAGAATTACGTAAACAAAGAGTGATCGCAAAGAAAGCCGAAGCAAAAAAATCTGAAGAAAAGAAATCAGAGTGAAATTGACATTTTGCTCATCGCTTCTTTTGTCATCTTGATCATCATAAGAACATTAAGCTCTTGCAGAGATTTGGCTATAGCGATTATTTAACCCCGAATTTAATTTGGGGTTATTTACATTAAACTACTACGCGGTTTAAAATAGTCTTTTAGTAGATCCTATTTACAGAATTCAATCTGTTGTATGAGACGGCGAGCATCGTGATTACGCTGAATTAATCAAAAATTGATTATTTTCCCAGATGAATTATTGGTACTCCGATTGTTCCATTTGGTTCCTGTATATGGATCAAATTTGTGATTGTAGGCGCGATATCTTCCACGTAAACCTCATCATTTGATTCACCGGGTTTAATCTTCCAACCATAAAACAACAAAGGCACATGGGTGTCGTAGTCGAGAGCAGATCCATGCGAAGTTCCTTCAAGATAGCCGCCGGTCAAGTATCCAATTGTCAGGTCGTAAACCAAGTCGCCAGACCGGAAGGGATTAAATCCATTAAGGGCAAAGGTTGACATGGTGCGAGTAGGCATTTCTGAATTGAAATCTTCCTTAGATGAGATGGTATTCATTTGAGGGAAAGTAACTCGCAGATAGTTGATTAAAGTTGTATTCAGTTGATGAAGGTCCAGCTTTTTACTGTCGAGGATCTGGTGGTTAAAGTAGATCTGGTTATCATTAACGGTTTCAATAATATTTTCAAAACCATAATACATTTTGCAATAACTTTTGAGAGAGTCTTCGACAGCTTTGTCTTCTAAAGAACCGTTGGGCAGATGGTTTTCCTGCATGTAGGCACCATTGGGCTTTACGGCGTGATCAGCTGTAAGAAAAAGCAGGTAATTCCCTTTTCCAACCGTATTATCAAGCTCTTCTAATAACCGTGCTATTTGGGTGTCCAACTTAAGATAGGTATCCATCACTTCAACTGAATTCGGACCATAAGCGTGACCTACATAATCTGTTGATGAGAATGAAACAGCCAGCATATCAGTATATTGACCTTGTCCAGGTTTTTCATTTTTGATAAGTTCCAGCACAAAATCGGCTAATAATTCGTTGCCAAAAGGAGTTGTTCTGATCAGATCCAAACGGGTGTTTAGTGCTACTTTTTCGAATGAATGTGGGAAATTGGTTTCGCCTTCTTTAAAAACATCCGCTTCACCTGCTCCATTGTCGGGCATTGAACGTAAATACGAAGATTCGGACATTGACAAATTCCAACCGTTAGCCATCAACTTTGCAGGTAATTGTTGTGCATTGAAATTACTAATCCATTGAGATAATGACTTGGCATAATAAGTGGAAGTAACAAAGTTCCCTGATTTGCCATCGTACCAGTAAGCAGCATTTGCCATGTGTCCGCCGGGCAGGATAGAAGCCCTATCTTTGATTGATGCCGAAAAAACCCGCGACAGTCCATTGTTCGACATACGTAACTCGTCGCCGATGGTTGAAGCTAGCAATCTTTGGGGAGACATCTGACCGGAAGCGTTATCAGCGCCTATTGTTTGATAGTTGGAATCACTCGTGCAATAAATAGTTTTTTTCTGGACTTTATCATACCAGTCGTTGGAGATAATTCCATGGTAGTAGGGTGTTGAACCAGTATAAATACTCGCATGACCGGGTCCTGTGTAGGTGGGAATGTAGTTGTATTGGGCATAGGTAAAATTCATTCCCTGCTTCATTAACCGTTTAAACCCGCCATCCGAATAAAGATCGTAATAGCGATACAGATAGTCATACCGCATTTGATCTACTACAATACCAACCACTAATTTTGGCATTAGCTGGTCTTTTTTATCTGAAGCTTCTAATGCAGAGGTTGTAATTACTAAACAAATCAACAGCAAAAAAAGTCGTTTCATGGCTAAATAAAATTTAGTGTAACTAATCAGTTTCTTTGTATTATTATAGAAGCACAGCATGCCGTCCCTCTATAATAATCAATAAAATTAAGGTCGAAAACAGCCCACGAATTCATTTGTGGAAAAAAGGAATTAAGACAATCCCTATCCCCCTGTATATTTCTGCCTTCAGATCAAATGAACACAAGTTATATTAGCATTGTCTTGATTATATTAACTTGTTTTATTTTATGAGAACCTCTGCACCTTTGCGGTTAAATTATTTTTTGCTACAAGGTTCACAAAAACAATGCTAATTCTTAGTATTTTATAAAAATAGGCTCCATTTTAATATTATACGTATTAAAATCATAATAAAAATAGACAAAGCCATATTTTTCGTTAAAATAATATTTCGCTTTATATGTTCCACTCGATTTGTTGCCAACTGAATCCTTTGTCCAATTTCCGACTGCATCTACTACCCAACACCAATCTTTAACGGAAGGATTATCGTAGAAAACTTTATCAACTACTTCAATTTTACCCGTAAATGCTAAACTGTCAAATTCACCTTGGTCATTGATAATTTTTTCAATCACCTTTACCGACATTTTATACCTTTTATGGACAGGTAATTCTATTATTGGAGAAGGTAATGCTCGCGTCATTTTGAAATATTGAATTCTCGGGGATGGCAATGATACGTATGAGCTGTCAAAGTCACCGATTCTAAAATATTCAATAGTAGCAGTATCAGTAGTATTTTTGAATAGGAGAGAATCAGTGCCAACAAATGACCACATTGCTTCTTTTTCACCAAAACCGAGTTGATGGTTCTTCACTATTTTTAATGCAATTGTATCAATACGATTACTATTGGAAACTTTGACGGCAAATTTCCATTCACGATTTAATTCATAAATAGTATTTTTTGGGGCTTTCTTGTTATCTTGCCCGAAAATTAAGAAGAGCGATAAGCCAATCACAATAATTATTAATACCCAGTATAATTTTGTCATAATATATGTAATTTCCTCCTTTCATTTATTTTAAAAGCAAAATTAGAAAGAATATTTCAATAATTCAATTGATAAATTAAGATTTCTGGATTCCTCACAACGTTCTGAATGCCAGAATTTGAATTTTTGAGACACCCCAAAAGTATAGCTAATCTTTTATTTGGCTGTTATATTCAATTTTTAAGCATTTGTTTTGGACAAATTCGATTCCATTCTGCTCTGCTAATTCTTTTGCTTCATCATTATATATACCGAGTTGCAACCAAATAACGTCAATATCACCTTTGGCTTTCTTGCGTTCAATTGCTTGCTTAACGACGTCAAGAGCTTCTTGCGATGGGCGGAACACATCAAGAATCTCAATTTTATCAGGAACGTCCATTATTGAGTGATAGACTTCCTTTCCAAGAATTTCTTTTTCCACAAGGTTTATTGGAATAATTTTATATCCGTTTTTCATCATAAATTCAGGAACTTCATAAGCTGCCTTTGTGGGATTTCCGCTCATACCAAAAACAGCGATAGTATTATACTTTGTAAGTATTTCTTGTGTTGTCATAATATTTCCTTTTTATTTAAATATCAATCTTAATTTTCTTTCAAGATTTTCGAAATTATTTAGCTAATGCAACGGAACGTTTTTCACGAATAACAGTAACTTTTATTTGTCCCGGATATTCCATTTCTTGCTCAATTCTCTCCGCGATATCGTTAGCTAATTGCTCTGAATTTGAATCATCAATTTTTTCGGGTTCGACAATAACGCGCACTTCACGCCCCGCCTGGATTGCATAAGTTTTACCAACGCCTTCAAAACTTGTAGCAATTTCCTCCAATTTTTCAAGTCGTTTAATATATGTTTCGAGCGATTCACGTCGTGCACCGGGTCTTGCACCGCTAATGCTATCAGCAGCTTGGACAATCACGGCATAGGGAGTTTCCATCTCAATATCCTCATGGTGCGAGCCTATTGCATTGCATACAATCGGATGTTCCTTATATTTTCGAGCAATTTCAAAACCAATCAAAGCGTGCGGACCTTCTGCATCATCGGCGCACTTACCAATATCGTGCAATAAGGCACCTCTTTTGGCGAGATTGACATCCAATCCAAGCTCGGAAGCCATTATACCTGCAATTTTCGCAACTTCTATTGAATGGCTGAGCAAATTCTGCCCATAGCTGCTTCGGTATTTCATTTTTCCTACCAAACGGCATAGCTCTTTGTGCATATTTTTTATACCAAGCTCGAGCACAACGTTTTCTCCCACTTGCAAAATTTCTTCTTCAAGTTCCTTGCGAGTTTTCTCAACTATTTCTTCAATACGTGCGGGGTGAATTCGACCATCAACCATTAATTTTTCAAGTGATTTCTTTGCAACTTCTCTGCGGAAGGGGTCAAAACCTGAAATAACAACGGCTTCGGGAGTGTCATCAATGATTAAATCCACACCCGTTGCTGATTCAAATGCCCTAATATTGCGACCTTCTCGACCGATTATTCTCCCCTTCATTTCATCGCTTTCCAAATTCACAACTGATACAGTTGATTCAATACTGTGGTCTGTTGCTGTGCGCTGAATTGCTTGAATGATTATGCTTTGCGCTTCTTTTTCTGCTTTTTGCTTTGTTTCCTCTCGGATTTGCTTAATTTTATTTGCTGCTTGATTTTTCACATCGGAAATCAAACTATCGAACAAGACTCGCTTTGCTTCATCTTTGGAATAACCTGATATTTCTTCTAATTTATGATTAGCTCTTGCTTCAATTTCTGAAACTTTTGCCAATTTAATATCAAGCGTTTCTTGGTTCTTTTTCAAGTTAACTTCTAATTCTTGCAATTGCTTCTCGCGCTTGAGAATCATATCCATTCGGTTCTCTAAATTCTCCTCGCGTTTTTTCAATTGCGTATCAGTTGCCGCAACTTGTTTCATTTTTTGATGGCGTTCTTGCTCAAACTCGGTTTTCCTGCGATGCCATTCTTCTTTAACTTCAAGAAGCTTTTCTTTTTGGATATGCTCGGCATTTTTTGTCGCTTCTTCCAAAATCCTTGCTTTTTCTTTCTCTCCTTCTTGAATAATTTTTGCAGCAGCCTTTTTTGAAATTAATTTCCCAACAATATATCCAATAATTACTGCAACTACAAATCCGATAACAACTACTAAATACGATTCCATCTTTCCTCTTGTATAGTTTATAATAAAAAATTAAATTAATAATAAAAAAAAACTGCACCAACCTATTTGTCAAACGTGCTCAGAACACACTCTGGCACAGTGGGTAAAGTAGCCTGCTTATTTTTAACTTCCACTGGCAAATCATAATCTATTAGCTAATAAAAATAAAATTAGAGAACTTATAAAAAAGCTTATTATTCCCGCCATCCTATAAAGGACGGTTTCGGGCTTTGATTACAATCTGCACTGCCTAAACAGTTGAGGCCTGTTATCAATAAACAGAGTCTAAATCCCAAATAGAATAACTATAGTTCTTGCATAAAGTTGACAACGATAGATTGGTGCAGCAAAATTTAAACTCTTTTCAAAGAACTTTATTACTCGATTTTTTCTGTCTCGAGTAGATCATACAATTGATCTTCCATTTCTTTCAGTAATTGATTATATTCATTATTCTTATTAAAGTCAGGAGACTTAGACCTCTCAAGAATAAGTTCTTCTGCTATGTTCAGGGCTACAAGTAGGAACTTTGACTCCATAGTTGTTGCAGATTGACTTGCCGCAGAAATATCATTGAATTTCTTTTGAACTATTCTTGTCGCCTCCTCAATAAGATCCTTATTATATCCAACTAAATTATAACTTTTATCACCTATTTCGAAATTTATTATCTCTTGCATTTTTATCGTTGTCATATTAACAATTTATATTAACGAATATTTATATTTTTTTATTTTGGATTGACTAATTTAATTAGATTCTAATAATAACTTTTTCAAATCCAAAAGTTTATTTTTCAATCTATTGATTTTGCTCTCGAACATCTGTTGCTGCTGCTCATAATCGTTTTCTAATATTCTGATTTGTTCGTAGCGTTGACTCAGCAATTGCTCTAAATCCTTTATTTTATTCTGTAAATTATCTTTTGCTACTTGCTCGATTATCAATTTGTTGGTTAATTCTGTAATATTTTCCTCTTGCAAAGATGATCCATTCTCCTTTATATTCTTCACTTCATTTTGTGTGGCAATTATTTTCGCTTCAGTTTCTTTGATATGATTAGCATATTCAGAGATTGCTTGATTTTTGATTATCAACTCATCAGAAAGTTCAGCAGATTTTAGTCGCAATTCTTCGAGTTCTTCTTTATAATTATTTAATTGTGTACGAATCAGTTCATTTTCCTCCGATTTTGTTCTAAAATTGTCAATAAGTTGTATTCTTTCATTTTTTAAATTTTCGTTTTCCATTATCAAATCAGATATTTCATTTAAATGTTCAAGATTCTTATTTTCGGATTGCTCAAATTGTGATTGCAGAAGCAATATTTCGCTTTCCAATTTTGCTAAATAAATATCCTTATCAGATTTATTTTGCTCCAAAGATTGAATTTGCCTTAAAACAACCTCTAATTGATTAGTTTTAATTGAAAGATTTTCTAATGCATTTTGATGTGCTTGATTTAATTCAATATATTGACTTTCAATCAATTCATTTTGCTTTCTTAATTCTTGAATCTCTTCCTTAAGAATAAGAGCATTTTGTAATTCGTGTTCCATTTGAAGGATGCTATTATCTTTCAAGGAAATATCACGTTTCAAACTATTGATTTGCTCTTCTTTATTATTCAAAGCAATGTTTTTTTCTGAAAGAGCTTGCTTAATGAACTCCATTTCTGAGAGAGTTTTGTCTTTTTCGTTGATACTTTGCTGCAATATTAGATTTTCTTGTTTAATATTGCTTAATTCATTCAATGAATCATTAAGTAAACGATTTTTCTCATTAAGCAAAGCAAACTGAGATTGCAGATGACTGAAATCATTATCGAACTGCTCATTTTTTTCCTCTAATTCTTTATTCTTCGCTTCGAGCATGTCGAGCTTACTACTTAAATCTTCAATCAATTCATCTTGTTCGATTATTCTTTTAGCAAGATCTTGATTTTTAGAGATTTGTTCTTGCAACTTATTGAGAGCAATTGAAAACAAGTCCCTAACTTCAGAAAAAGGAGGATCCTTCTTGTCTTTTTCGCTAACTATGTAATCATTTTCATCCATATAAAATTTGCATAAATTAAATGTGTAAATTAATTAAAATTTTCGTAATTGAGCATTAAATTTTTTCTCAATTTGCATAATGATCCTATCGCAGATATTATTTATTTCATCATCAGTAAGGGTTCGCTCAGCAGAAGCAAATACAAGATTGAACGCCAGACTTTTCTTGCCATCACCAATCGATTTACCTTTATAAACATCAAACAAATTAATTTTTTGGAGCAAATTCCCCGAATGCAAACGAATTTCTGCAAGCACATCACCCGCAGGAATCGATTCGTCCATAACAAATGCTAAATCTCTAATCACCGGCGGATATTGAGAAATCGCTTCAAAATGCGGTTGAGTAATTCCATATTCATATAATTTATAAGCATAAATATCTGCAATAAATACGCTCTGCTCAATATCATAAAGCTTCAATATCTTGGGACTCGATTCGCCAATTTCTCCGACTTTTTCATTTCGCAAATATATTTCCATATAATTCTGTGTGAAAATATTGCTCTCATTCTTGGAAAGGCGAAACTCATAATCCCAAAATTTCAGAAATTCAAATAATTCCGATACAATTCCTTTCACATCATAAAAATCAAAGTTTCGCGATGGAATTCCCCATTGCTTTGGTGCAAAATTGCCATATAATGCAATGCTAATATGCTCAAGTTCCGAAATATTAGGTATAAATTTCGAGTTGCCGCTATCTGCTGAAAATGTCTTTGCTACTTCAAAAAGCCGAAGATCATTATTTCCAAAGCGGATATTATTAGCAACAGTTTTAAGCATTGAAGGAACCATCGACGGACGCATAATCGAAAGTTCTTCACCAAGTGGATTGGCAATTTCCACTAATTTGCCTGGGAAAAATGCTGCTGATTTTGGATCAATCATATTTTGTGTTAGAATTTCATTGAACCCACGACCAATAAAAAAATTACGGATCACTTTTCTCAATTCGGGGACTTGCAGCTCTTTCGGAATATCACCATTAGAAAAATCAATAGTTGAAACAAATTGCGGAATAATATTATCATAGCCAAATACCCGTGCTATTTCTTCAATCACATCAATTTCAAGTTCAATATCATTCCGATAACTCGGGGGACGCACAGTGATAAATTCCGAATTAGGCGATTCATCCATAATAGCAAAATTCAACCGTCGAAGTATATCGAGTATTTTATCTTTTGGAATATGGATTCCAATAATTTTTTCAGTCTTATTAAGATTTAGATTGATCATCGGCTTTTCCATTTTCAAGGGATAAGCATCCACATATCCTCCAACTATTTCGCCACCTGACAAATCAGCAATCAATTGCGCTGCCCTATCTGCTGAATAAATCAGATTGTTAATATCCACTCCACGCTCAAATCGGTATGATGCATCGCTTTGTATTCCAAGCTTCTTGGATGTTCTCCTTATTGAAGAAGGATTGAAATATGCGGATTCAATAAGCACATTGCGAGTGCTATCGGTAATTTCCGAATTCTCGCCACCCATAACACCCGCAATTGCTATTGGTTTATCAGTATCGCATATCATTAACATATTGCTATCGAGTGTCCGCTCTTTGCCATCCAATGTAATGAACTTCTCGCCATCTTTTGCAGTCCGAACAACTATTTTGTTATCGTGTATCTTATCAAAATCAAATGCGTGCAAAGGTTGGTTAAGTTCCATTAGCACTATATTTGTTGCATCGACGACATTATTTATTGAACGTAAGCCAACGTCTTCAAGTCTCTTCTTTATCCAATCGGGAGAAGGACCAATTTGGACATTTCGAACAAGTCGGGCAACATATCGCGGATTTTTCTCAGGATCCTTAATCTCAACTTTTACAAATTGATTTATATCTTTATTATTTTCTTCATTTTCTTTTAAATTAACAACTGGTTTATGAACTGGCAAATCATAATATGCAGCTATTTCACGAGCAATACCAAGATGACTCAAGCAATCCCCACGATTTGGTGTCACGCTAATTTCAAATATAACATCATTTAAACCCAAATAATCAGCAAGACTTAATCCTTCGGTTGCATCATCAGGAAGCACCCATATTCCTGAATGGTCATCATCAAGCCCAAGCTCGAATCGCGAGCAAATCATTCCATTCGAGACAACGCCGCGAATCTTCCGACGTTCAAGCACCATCCCATTTTGAGGAACCAACGCTCCAACCATTCCAAGCACAATCATTTGCCCTTCTCCAACATTCGGCGCACCGCAAACCACAGAATAAACATCTTCGCCAACCCGCACTTCGCAATAATGCAAATGGTCAGAACCCGCTACTACCTCGCATTTGATGACTTTACCAATCACAAATTTATCGAACTTTTCGCCTACTCGCATTATTTTTTCAACTTCTATACCTAAACTCGTTAATATTTCGTCAATTTTTTCAGGTTCGATATTAATTGATACAAATTCCTTCAACCAATTCAATGAGATTTTCATAATTCTTATGGATATTTTTGAAATTAACAAATGAAAAACATCAAAAATAAATAATTTTTACTAATTTTGATTATTTCTTAAACAATTATTTTATGAATAAGAATATTAAAAACAGTTTGCTGAAAGGAATTTCTTTATTCGCACTCCTTTTGACAATTCAATGCACGCTTCTATTTTCGCAGGATAAAGACAAAATTTATAATGAATTAAAAGGAAAACTCACAGGTCTTAAATCCATTTCATTTGAATTTGCTACAATCGATGGAACGGGTTTGCAAGGGAAAATCGTCGCAACGAAAGATAAATATAAAATGCTTCTGCCCGGTAGAATAATCGTTTCTAATTCAAAAACTGTTTGGAACTATTCTTTGGAGCAGCAAAAAGTTCTAATTAGCACAATTGGAGATGTGCACTCCTCATCTATTCACAATATATTTTTCCAAATAATCGAAAATTATGAACCTGCATCTCTGAAAGTTTCTTCAAAATCAACAGGTGCGAAATATTATGAACTGGAATTGAAGTCAAAACAAAATGCAGGCGACTATATTATTTTGCATCTTAATTATCAAAATAAAAAAATTGAGCAAGTAAATTACTCAATGAATGGACAAACCGCAGAAATCTATGTTAAAAATCTTACTTTTAATCCAAAAGTGAAAGAAAGCGAATTTATATTCAAAGCTCCCAAAGGCACACAAGTGATTGATTTGCGATAAAATCGATTTTACAGCTTGCTAATACTGTATTTGAACAAAATCCCTACGTTGACCAATAACTGATTCAACGATTTTTATAAGTGATTGAAATCATTATAATTATATAATTAAATAATTTTATTATAAATTTTCCCAAGATTAAAATCGTGGGCTATTGGGATGTATAATTCATTGTGT